>NZ_JAERJY010000034.1:0-27502 GCF_018257375.1 Providencia sp. JGM181
ACTATTTTTCGGCATGATTATATCCCTATTTAGCATTCACATTAGTTAATAAAACAATCCAATTAGATTGTTATCCTATTACTAACACAAACTTTAAAAATGACTAAATAGAGTTAATCTGCATTATTTATAGATTTTAAATAATTTCAAAAACATTTATTTTAAATAAAAAAAAGGGACGATTTCTCGTCCCTTTTCTCAATTTAATCTAAGCGAATATAAATTACGCTTGACCTTTAACTTCTTTCAGACCGTTGAATGGTGCGCTGTTACCCAGAGCTTCTTCAATACGGATCAGTTGGTTGTATTTAGCAACACGGTCAGAACGGCTCATAGAACCAGTTTTGATTTGGCCCGCCGCAGTACCAACCGCTAAATCAGCGATAGTTGCATCTTCAGTTTCACCTGAACGGTGAGAGATAACGGCAGTATAGCCAGCATCTTTCGCCATTTTAATCGCAGCTAATGTTTCAGTCAGAGAACCAATTTGATTGAATTTGATCAGGATTGAGTTAGCGATGCCTTTCTCGATACCTTCTTTTAAGATCTTCGTGTTAGTTACGAATAAATCGTCACCAACTAATTGAATTTTGTCACCAAGAACTTTAGTTTGGTATGCGAAACCATCCCAGTCAGATTCGTTTAAACCATCTTCGATAGAAACGATTGGGTATTGTTTAGTCAGTTCTTCTAAGTAATGAGTGAACTCTTGTGAAGTGAAGGTTTTACCTTCGCCTTTCAGTTCATAGTTGCCAGTTTCTTTGTTGTAGAACTCAGAAGCTGCGCAGTCCATCGCCAGAGTCACATCTTTACCCAGAACATAACCTGCTTGCTCAACCGCTTCTTTAATAGCAGCCAGTGCAGCAGCGTTAGATTCTAAGTTAGGTGCATAACCACCTTCATCACCAACAGCCGTATTCATACCTTTAGATTTCAGTACTTTTGCTAAGTGATGGAAAATTTCAGAACCCATACGTACCGCTTCTTTCAGAGTCGGTGCGCCAACAGGTTGGATCATGAATTCTTGGATATCAACGTTGTTATCTGCGTGCTCACCACCATTGATGATGTTCATCATTGGCAGAGGCATAGAGTATTGACCGTGAGTACCATTCAGATCAGAAATATGCTCATACAGAGGCATACCTTTTGCCGCAGCAGCTGCTTTTGCGTTTGCTAAAGAAACTGCCAGAATTGCGTTTGCACCGAATTTAGATTTGTTTTCAGTACCATCTAAGTCAATCATGATTTTATCGATATTTGCTTGATCTTTAGCATCTTTACCGATAACTGCTTGAGCGATTGGACCGTTAACAGCGGCAACAGCTTTCAGAACACCTTTACCCAGAAAACGTGATTTATCACCATCACGCAGTTCCAGTGCTTCACGAGAACCTGTAGATGCGCCTGATGGAGCCGCAGCTAAACCAACAAAACCACCTTCTAAATGTACTTCAGCTTCAACAGTTGGGTTACCACGAGAATCAATGATTTCACGACCGATCACTTTAACAATTTTGGACATTAGGTTTTCCTCAGTACAAGTTAAATTTCGGGAAGTTGGCGAAAATTGCCGACTTCCCCGTATCTTATTTCAACTCACCTTTCTGGTACTTACCAGCGGCTTTAACAAAACCTGCAAACAACGGATGACCATCTCTTGGGGTCGAAGTGAATTCTGGGTGGAACTGGCAAGCCACAAACCATGGGTGGTTTGGATTTTCAATGATTTCAACCAGTTTATTATCCACAGAACGACCTGCAATGTTCAGACCCGCATCTTCGATACGTTTCAACAGCAGATTATTCACTTCGTAACGGTGACGGTGACGTTCAACAATCGTTTCTGCGCCGTACATACCGCGCACTAAACTGCCATCGGTTAAATGACATTGTTGACCACCAACACGCATTGTACCGCCAAGGTCGCTCTCTTCAGAACGCACTTCAACGTTGCCATCTTCGTCACGCCATTCAGTAATCAGCGCAACAACTGGGAATTTGCAATCTGCATCAAATTCAGTGGAGTTCGCGTCTTTCATGTTCGCAACATTACGTGCAAACTCAATCAGCGCCACTTGCATTCCCAGACAAATACCTAAATAAGGAATTTTGTTCTCACGGGCATATTGTGCCGTCAGAATTTTGCCTTCAATACCACGAGAACCAAAACCGCCTGGGACTAAAATCGCATCCAGACCTTTGAGTAACTCAACGCCACGGGTTTCGATATCTTGAGAATCAATCAGCTTAATATTCACTGTTAAGCGATTTTTCAGACCCGCATGTTTCAGTGCTTCGATAACTGATTTGTATGCATCTGGTAATTCAACATATTTACCCACCATACCAATGGTAACTTCACCTGCTGGATTGGCTTCTTCGTAAATAACTTGTTCCCACTCAGATAAATCAGCTTCTTTGCATTCAAGGCGGAAACGGTTACAGATGTATTCATCTAAACCTTGCGCCTTCAGCATGCCAGGGATTTTATAGATTGAGTCTGCGTCTTTCAGAGAGATAACCGCTTTTTCTGGAACATTACAGAATAGGGCAATCTTCGCGCGCTCATTCGCAGGAATGACGCGATCTGAACGACAGATCAGCACATCTGGCTGAATACCAATTGACAGTAACTCTTTCACAGAGTGCTGTGTTGGTTTTGTTTTCACTTCGCCCGCAGCCGCTAAGTATGGCACTAAGGTTAAGTGCATATACAGTGTGCGCTCACGGCCCACTTCCGCAGCCATTTGACGAATAGCTTCTAGGAATGGCAGAGACTCGATATCACCAACTGTACCGCCGATTTCGACTAATACAACGTCATGACCTTCACCACCACGGATGATGCGATCTTTGATTTCATTAGTGATATGAGGAATAACTTGGATGGTCGCGCCTAAGTAGTCGCCACGACGCTCTTTGCGCAGGACTTCAGAATAAACACGTCCAGTCGTAAAGTTGTTGCGACGTGTCATTTTGGTACGAATAAAACGCTCATAATGACCTAAATCCAAGTCAGTTTCAGCGCCGTCTTCTGTAACGAAAACTTCCCCGTGTTGGGTTGGGCTCATTGTGCCTGGATCTACGTTAATGTAGGGATCCAGTTTCATAATGGTCACATTGAGTCCACGGGCTTCGAGTATAGCCGCCAAGGAGGCTGCGGCAATGCCTTTACCCAGAGAGGATACGACCCCGCCGGTCACAAAAATATAATTAGTTTTCATGCTGAACCTGAACGTTTAGGTTTAAAAGATGATGGATATAACAGGACGGGAAAACAGTATACCCGAACCTTAAATCTCCTACAAATGTTCTAAGCGCAATAAGGCTAGTTTTCATTAATACCTTAAATAAATCAGCAAGTTAAAAATAAAAATATTTATCGTTTGATAAATAGTCACTTTCTAGGGTGCTATTCAACTGTTTTGCAAGATTAACACATTTTTGTGTAAATGCTAAATCCTTTCAGCTTAATCTATCACTGAAAAAACATCATTTTGCCGATTGTTTGATTTTGAATAACTATTTCAATCCGTGACTATCATTATCGACAAGCATTTTTTGTAAAATTTAGCTGTCTGGATTGGGTCATTCATCTAATTTGATAGACACCCACAATGCTTCCATCTCATCAAGTGTAGCAGTTTCTGTTGATTTGCCAGTTTTTGCTAATCGTCTTTCGATTTCACGAAAACGGCGCTCAAATTTATTGCACGCTTTTTGTAAGGCAAGCTCCGGCTTGTGTCCTAAATGGCGGGATAAATTAACAGTCGCAAATAATAAATCGCCAATTTCCTCTTCAAGATGCTGTTCATCCACGACTGCTTGAGTGGCTTCTTCCATCACTTCCGCTAGCTCTTCGGTGACTTTGCCAGCTACAGGACCCAGCGTATCCCAATCAAAGCCGACTGAGGCACAACGCTTTTGAATTTTATAGGCTTTCATTAAGGCAGGAAGTGCATTCGGGATATCATCCAACACTGAGTATTGATCTTTCTCTGCACGCTCTTTGGCTTTACGCTGTTCCCAACCGGCAATGGCTTCTTGGCTGCTGAGTTGGTTATTTTCGTCGAAAATATGAGGATGGCGACGTTCAAGTTTGTCGCTGACAGCTTGGCAAATATCATCAAAATCAAATAGATTTTGCTCTTGAGCCATTTGCGCGTAGAACACCACTTGAAAGAGAAGATCCCCCAACTCGCCTTTTAAGTCGATAAAATCTTCTCGTTCAATGGCGTCTAGAACTTCATAGGTTTCTTCAAGGGTATAAGGGGCAATAGTCTTAAACGTCTGTTGCGTATCCCACGGACAGCCATTTTGCGGGTCACGCAAACGCGCCATAATAGTGAGTAACCGTTCAATTTGTTTATTGCCCTGCTGCATATTTAACCCTTATCAAAAAATAATTACATGGTGTTTTAATGAGGGTTATACCTTAACCAAATTGAATTGAATACGCTAAATTTTCAGATTTTTATTAACTAAACAACGAAAAAACTCTTTTCAAGATCATACCCAAATATACCGAAAGTAGATTTTCAAAATAGTTTGGATGTGCAGCTAGGCGGCAAGTAAGCAAGACCCTAGGAGCATACATAAGTATGTGACTAGGGCGAGCGCGCGCAGCCAACAACGCTGCGCGCCAAAATATGAAGAAAATTAGGAAGAGTGGCGTTTCGCCTCGATAACATCCGGTAACTGATTTAACTTCGTGAGAACTCGCCCCAGCACCTCGATATTATACAGCTCGATAGTCATATCGATGGTGGCGAGCTGCTGCTTCACATCGCTGCGGCTGCTTACCCCTAGCACGTTGACTTTTTCGTTCGCGAGGATTGTCGTAATATCGCGCAATAATCCACTGCGGTCATTGGCTATCACTCTTACCACCAACGAGTAACCGCTAGAGTAGTTTTCACCCCAAACTGCATCAATCACACGCTCTGGCGCGTGGCTTTGCAGCTCGGCAAGCTGTTCACAATCTGCACTGTGAATCGAAATTCCGCGACCTTTGGTAATAAAGCCGACGATTTCATCACCCGGAATTGGCTGGCAGCAACGCGCAATATGGTGCATCAGGTTGCCGACCCCTTCGACCACTACGCGCCCACTGCCGTGGGATGGTGCTCTTGGTACGCCAGATTTATTTTCCAGTGACTTCATCGCAGCGCGATCTTCTTCCTCTGCCGTCGCTTTATTAAACTTAGCTTGTAGGAAGTTAACCAATTGATTGATTCGAATATCACCGCCGCCAATTCCCGCTAACACTTCATCCAATGAGTGTACGTTATAACGGGCAATCAACTGTTTTTCTGCATCTCGTAAACTGATATCTAGATGAGATAATTCGCTGTCAAGAATTTGACGTCCCGCCAGAATATTTTTATCGCGGTCTTGTTTACGGAACCAGTTTTGAATTTTCGCCCGTCCACGGCTGGTTGTCACATAACCGAGGTTAGGATTGAGCCAGTCGCGACTCGGGTTTGGGTGCTTCTGGGTGATAATTTCAATCTGATCGCCCATTTGCAATTGGTAGCTAAATGGCACGATGCGCCCACCAATTTTCGCTCCAATACAGCGGTGTCCGACATCACTGTGAATATGGTAAGCAAAATCGAGCGGCGTTGAACCTGTTGGTAAATCCACCACATCGCCTTTTGGCGTAAACACATACACTCGGTCATCAAACACTTGGCTACGTACTTCATCCAGCATTTCACCAGAATCTGCCATCTCTTCTTGCCACGAGATGAGTTTACGCAGCCATGCAATGCGGTTTTCGTAGCTGCTGCCCTTACCTACGCCACTTGCACCTTCTTTATATTTCCAGTGCGCAGCAACGCCCAGCTCTGCATCTTCATGCATTTGGCGGGTACGGATTTGGATCTCTAGTGTTTTACCATTTGGACCTAAAACCACTGTATGGATCGACTGATAGCCATTTGGCTTTGGGTTCGCTACATAGTCGTCGAACTCATCGGGTAAATGACGGAAATGAGTATGCACAATCCCCAGTGCCGCATAGCAATCTTGTAGGCGTTCAACCACGATACGTACCGCACGCACATCATATAACTCGCCAAATGCTAAGGATTTCTTCTGCATTTTGCGCCAAATACTGTAAATGTGTTTTGGTCGGCCATACACTTCAGCTTGAATTTGCTCTTTGAGCATATATTTGCGCAGTGTGCTAACAAAATTGTCGATGTATTCTTCACGGTCAATACGGCGCTCGTGCAGTAATTTCGCAATTTTTTTGTATTCGTCAGGGTGTAGATAACGGAAACAGAAATCTTCTAATTCCCATTTTAATTGCCCGATCCCTAAGCGGTTTGCCAACGGTGCATAAATGTTGGAACACTCTTTCGCCGCTAAGACACGTTCATCTTCGCTGGCATCTTTGACTTCACGTAAATGAGCGATACGCTCGGCGAGTTTAATGACCACGCAGCGGAAGTCTTCTACCATCGACAACAGCATACGGCGGATGTTATCCACCTGTACGGAACTGGTTTCGTTAGATTGAGTGGCTTTAAGTTCGCGGATGGCATCCATCTCAATCACGCCTTTTACCAGCGCATGAATGGATTGACCGAAATCATCAATAACGGATTGTTCGTCGAGTTTTCCCTCTTCAACTAAAGGGAACAGCAACGCAGCTTGTAAGCTACCAATATCCATGCTGAGCGTGGATAGAATTTCGGTCATTTCAATGCCGCGCCACAGTAGCAGAGGCGCAATATCCTGCCCCGATAATTTATCGTGACAATACTGCCAGGTATGGATGAGTTTTTCTTCTGATTGTTTATTATTCAAACCCAAATCATTAACCCATTTTTCGGGGGCAAATTCACCTGCTGGGGTTAAATGCGCACTTCTTACTGCAACCATATATTCTCCCTACCTGTTACACCTCTGGGCTACGAACAAATAGCGCCATGGATTCCAGATGACTAGTTTGCGGAAACATATCCAACATCCGCAATTGAGATAACTGATACCCGCCTTCAAGCAAAACTTTACTGTCTCTTGCTAACGTTGTTGGATTACAAGAAACATAGACAATTTTTTCTGGCATCAGTTTAATTAAATGTTCCATTACACCAGCGGCACCTGCTCGAGCAGGATCTAACAAGACTTTATTGAAACCTTCTTGCGCCCACGGCTGAGTGTGAATCTGTTCTTCCAAGTTCTCATTATAGAACGCCGCATTCTCAATTGAGTTGCGCTGGGCGTTATTTCTGGCTTGAGTGACTAAATTTTCAACACCTTCAACGCCTACCGCCATTTTCACTAAGCGGGAAATTGGCAGCGTAAAGTTACCCATCCCACAGAAAAGATCCAATACCCTATCTTCTGGGCTTAGATCTAACCATGCTAAGGCTTGCGCCACCATGTGCTGGTTAATTTCGCCATTCACTTGAATAAAATTGGCAGGACTAAATTGTAAGGTTTCACCCGCCACCTGATATTCAGGTAAAATGGAGCCAGCCTCAAGCGGGACTAACTGACCTTCATTCCCTGCTAACCAAATACTAAGCCCATGAGACTTGGCAAAGTCTAGCAAGTGTTTTCTATCAGATGCGTCAACAGGGGCTAAATGACGTAGCAGGATAAGATTGCCGTTATCCCCGTGAATCAGCTCTACATGCCCTAATTTGCTGGCAATCGATAGCTGATTTAAACAGGTGGACAATGGCGCTAACAGTGCATCAAGTTCTGCGTGCAATACTGAGCAACTTTTAATGTCCACCAGCGTGTTGGTTTGCGTTTGGCGAAATCCCATCATTAAGTGATTAGATTTATTTTGATATTGCAGCCCCAAACGCGCGCGGCGGCGATAACCATATTCTTCACCGCCAATCACCGAAATAGGTGGCAGTACAGAGCCAGTCTCCCGCCCCATTAAATGTTGTAAAGCCTGCGCCTTGCTTTCGCGTTGAAGCCCAATCTCTACATGCTGCTGTTGGCAGCCACCACATTGATTAAAATAACGGCAGCGGGGTTTCACTCGTTGCGGGCTAGTGCTAAGGCGTTTAATGACTTTGGCTTTGGCAAAATGACGTTTATCTTCCGTTAGTTCGACTTGCGCCTCTTCCCCTGGTAATAAACCAGTGATAAATATGGCTTTGCCATCATGACGAGCTACGCCTTGCCCAGCGGCATCTAAACTATCGACATGAACCGTGATTTGACGGCGTTGGGTGGTGCGGCGATTTGGCGAGTAAAATTGGGCCATAAGTAGTCACTAAACGGAGTTAAATAAATTCTATTTCAAGCCACAGGTGGTAAGCCCATATTTACTTTATAACGGCTTACTTTATCACTGCGACTGCCTGATAATTGGGTAGACAAATTAGCGGGCTATCATAGCATTTTTTTTACCAAAATTAGTGACCACTTAGTTTTTTTGTCACGCTATATACTGACTTTTTTTATCAGCGTTAATTCGTCACCATAAATTTTCGATACTCTTCATAAGCATAATGGTCAGTCATTCCGCTAATGTAGTCTTGGAGCAGTCTGGCTCGATAATAAAACTCTAGCATCGATTTATCCGCATCGCTGGTGACTGAAATTTTTTCCAAGGCTTCGTTATAGGAGAGTCGATGTTTATTGGATAGCTTATGAAATAGGCGAGTTTCGATAAAAAAGTGTTTATGGTAATTTTGTGCCACTAATGCCGCAAAATCCTCTCTATCCATCATCAATAGTGGGCTGTAAACATCTAACAACCCGCTAATAATTCGGTAGCCTTGTAGCTCTAACTCTTCCACTTCATGGTGATTAAACACATGCTTAAACGCCACTGTTTTTAAAGCTTTTAAGAGGCGATGCTCTTGGCTTTTATCCTCAAGTAACGCGCTGTTAAAGCTGCCGTGATAAATTTCAGGCAGGTTTTGAATAAAGCGCTGAGCACTGTAATGGGCGAGTTTTCCTGTAATATTGACACGCAAATACATAAAAAACTGATCTTGCTGAATGCGCCTTGTGTGGTTATCGCTGATATTATTGAATGCCCGCAAAATAGTTTGGTCGAAGAGATCCCCAGATTTTACCTCGCCCCACTCCGCTTTTAGGTATTCAATTAGCTGCTCAACGGTATAAATGCCCTTTTCTGCTGCATCGTCTAAATCCGCAATACAGTAAGAAATATCATCGGCAGCTTCCATGATATAAGAGAGCGGAAAACGGCAATATTTTCCCATTTCCAATTTTTTACTTAACTCGCTGACAAAATCCGCTTCAGACCAATAATAGCCCGGTTTTTTCATTAAATAATCAAATTCTGGCGGGATAGGCTCAAGGTCATAAGCGCCGCGAGTGTATTTCAAAATAGAGCCAATTTGGGCGTAGGTTAAATTCAGCTTGAGCAGGCGATGCGCCATGCGCAGCCCTTGAGCGTTCCCTTCAAACGAGCATAAATCACGCTTAAGCTGACGACGAAATAGATCCTGCTTTTCATTACCAGTCAGTTGTAACGCTTTAATTTTGCAAGGGTCTGTCGTTTCTGGCGTGAAGAGATAATCTGGCGATAACAATTTACTGAACCAGCGTTGAATAGCGGCTTCACCGAAATGCCCAAACGGTGGGTTGCCAATATCGTGCATCAAACACGCCATTTCCACCAGGCTTTCAAAGGCATCACAACGGTCAGTTAAACCATATTCATCAAGCAATTTTTTCTTTTTCAGCTCACCCAACACCGTTTTGCTGATGTAGCGCCCAACTTGTTGGACTTCAAGAGAATGGGTTAAACGGCTGCGTACGGCGGAGTTTTGTTCAAGGGGAAAAACTTGGGTTTTCTGCTGTAAACGTCGAATGGCTGCCGAGTTAATAATCCGCCCACGGTCGCTTTCAAAGAGACGGTTTACGGCATCTTCATCATCGGGTGAGACTTTTTGATTTTTCCCACTGCTCATATAGTTACGCTGGAAACTCAGTTTTTTAACAAAATTAATCTCTTTTCCCGCCATGCTAGCCTCTATGCCTTACCGTTTTATTCCTGAATCTCCAAAGAAAAGGCAGAGGAAAACCCACCTTTCGATGTTACACTTTAGCCATCTACGACATAAGTGTCTAATTAATCAACAGTGAGTATGACATAATGAAAATCGGTATCATAGGTGCGATGGAGCAAGAAGTTGCGACCCTGCGCGAAAAAATTGAAGGTTGCCAAACATTGAGCCTTGCTGGCTGTGAAATTTATACAGGGAAAATAAACGGCGTTGACGTCGCTTTATTAAAATCGGGCATCGGTAAAGTCGCAGCGGCAATCGGTACCACATTATTGTTAGAACACTGCAAGCCTGATGTTATCATCAATACAGGTTCTGCGGGCGGTTTAGATCCACGTTTAAATGTAGGTGATATCGTCGTATCTACCGAAGTGCGCTACCACGATGCGGATGTCACCGCATTTGGTTATGAGCCGGGTCAAATGGCACAGTGCCCACCGGCATTTATTGCCGATGCAAAACTCATTGAAACTACCGAACAGTGCGTGAAAGCGTTAGATATGAACGCCGTTCGCGGTTTGATTTGCAGTGGTGATGCTTTCATCAACGGAGCTGAGCCTTTAGCGCGTATCAAAGCGACATTCCCAACCGTTGCTGCCGTTGAAATGGAAGCCGCGGCTATCGGTCATGTCTGCTACCAGTTTAAGGTACCTTTTGTGGTGGTTCGTGCAATTTCAGATGTGGCAGATAAAGAGTCCCACACTAGCTTTGACGAGTTTTTACCTATCGCTGCACGCCAATCATCCTTGATGGTTGCTGCGATTGTCACAGCATTAGCGTAATTTATTTCTCACTTTCTAAGGCATAACTGACCTTCATTTATGCCTTTTCTAATACCTCTTTGTGAAGTAATGCTATGAATCTAACGACCAAACTCATGCGCTCACTGATTGGTTTTCTATTTTTCTTAACCCTAATCAATAGTGCATTCGCCACTCCCAAATCCCGAGTCATTAGTTTATCACCTGCCAATACGGAGCTGGCTTATGCCGTAGGATTGGAAGATAGCTTAATTGCCGTAAGCGCCTATTCCGATTATCCAGAATCTGCCAAAAAGCTTGAGCAAGTAGCGGATTGGCAAGGGTTAAATGTGGAGCGGATTATTGCCTTAAAGCCGGATTTGATCTTGGCGTGGCGAGGCGGTAACCCGCAGCGACCTCTGGATCAGCTTGCATCGTTAGGGATTCCAATTGTCTATTTTGATTCGCAAAGCATTGATGGAGTTATCGCTTCACTGGAAGAGCTTGCACAATATAGCCCTCACCCAGAAGTGGCCGAGAAAAATATCGCCCAAATGCGTAGCACGTTAAAGATGCAAAAAGATAAATTAGATAATAATAAAAAACCTAAGCAATTATTTATTCAATTAGGCACTCAGCCATTATTTAGCGCTGGCGATAATACTCTTCAAAATGATGTCGTTAAGACTTGCGGCGCTCAGAATATTTTCGAAAACAGCGCTGTCCAATGGCCTCAAGTCAGCCGTGAGCAAGTCCTCGCTCGCAAACCCGATGCCATCATTATGACCGGCTCCTCCGAGCAAGAAAATGCCGTCAAAGCTTTCTGGAGCACCCAACTCAATGTCCCCATCATTCGCTTAAATGAGGATTGGTTCCACCGTGCCGGTCCCCGCATCATCAACGCCACCGAGCAATTATGCACCCAGCTAAACGCTCTACCAAACTAAGAAAAGAAGTTAAGAATCTAAGATCACAGCAGGATTTTTTGAACAGAATTAATGCAGCAGGACAAAGATAATAAAACTAATTTTTTTCGTTTAAAATCTCACGAAATAATCTTTCTAAATAGTTTGTGCTGTGGCTAGGCGGCAAGTGAGGATATCTCGGGGAGCATACATAAGTATGTGACCCGAGTAGCTGAACGAAGCCAACACCGCCACAGCGCAAAATATAACGAAAAATCAGATGCTGAAGGAAGAACCACAACCACACGTGGATTTCGCATTCGGATTCGTCACAATAAAGCGCGACCCTTCTAACCCTTCAGTATAATCCACACTTCCACCCACTAAATATTGCAGGCTCATTGGGTCTACAACCAGTGCGACACCTTGTTTTTCGATGGTCATATCCCCTTCGTTGATTTGATCATCGAAGGTAAAGCCATATTGGAAACCACTGCAACCACCGCCCGTAATGTAGACGCGCAGACGCAGGTTTGGGTTATTTTCATCGGCAACTAAGTCTTTTACTTTGGTTGCAGCTGCATCGGTAAATTGCAGAGGCAGAGCTACATCATCACTCATTTATTACTCCAGACCGGTGACCGGTAAATTCATAGGTAAGGCAAAGCCTACTTAGATCAATTTCTCAATTATCCGTCACCTGACTCATTGGTTCAAGTGTTGTTACACAATTGAGCACAGAGTTACTATTCATCTTTATGATTGATCCATCATTGTGATTGATAGCATTGGTTTAATCTCCCTTGTGCTTTAGAATAGCGGCAACTTTTTATTTAGTCTCTTTTCAGGAGCCCTGCAATGCACCATTCCGAAGAATTATATAATGAAGCCCAACAGCTGATCCCTGGCGGTGTTAACTCCCCTGTTCGCGCCTTTAATGGTGTGGGTGGTACCCCGTTATTTATCGAGCGCGCTGATGGCGCTTACATTTATGATGTCGATGGCAAAGCTTACATTGATTATGTGGGCTCTTGGGGTCCAATGGTATTGGGTCACAACCACCCCGCTATCCGTGATGCGGTAATTAAAGCCGTCAATAAAGGCTTAAGCTTTGGTGCACCAACCGCTGCTGAAGTAGAAATGGCAAAATTGGTGTGCGAGTTAGTCCCATCTATCGATATGATCCGTATGGTCAACTCCGGTACTGAAGCCACCATGAGCGCAATTCGCCTTGCTCGTGGTTATACAGGCCGCGATAAAATCATTAAATTCGAAGGTTGCTACCACGGTCACGCTGACTGCCTATTAGTGAAAGCCGGTTCCGGTGCACTGACCATGGGTGAGCCTAACTCTCCGGGCGTACCTGAAGATTTCGTTAAGCACACATTAACTTGCACATACAACGATTTAGCCTCTGTTCGCCAAGCTTTCGAAAACTACCCTGAAGAAGTGGCGTGTGTGATTGTTGAACCTGTCGCGGGCAACATGAACTGCGTACCACCAACCGCAGAATTCCTGCCGGGTCTGCGTGCATTATGTGATGAATTCAACGCACTGCTGATCATCGATGAAGTGATGACAGGCTTCCGTGTTGCACTCGGTGGTGCTCAAGATCACTACAACGTACAACCGGATTTAACCTGTTTAGGTAAAATCATCGGTGGCGGTATGCCTGTGGGTGCATTTGGCGGTCGCTATGAAGTGATGGAAAAATTAGCGCCTATCGGTCCTGTTTACCAAGCGGGTACACTTTCGGGTAACCCAGTTGCCATGGCGGCGGGTTTAGCCTGCTTAAATGAAGTCTCTCAGCCGGGTGTTCATGCACGTTTAACAGAACTGACCGATAAGCTGGCTCGTGGCTTAGCCCGTGTTTCTAAAGAGCAAGGCGTGCCTATGGTTATCAACCATGTAGGCGGGATGTTTGGTCTGTTCTTCACTGACGCCGAATCAGTAACGTGCTACCAAGACGTAATGAAGTGCGATGTGACTCGCTTTAAGAAATTCTTCCACTACATGTTAGAAGAAGGCGTTTACTTAGCACCATCCGCATTCGAAGCAGGCTTTATGTCTGTCGCCCACAGCGATGAAGATATCCAGCGCACCATCGATGCCGCGGAAATTGCACTGGCAAAAATCAAAGCCGAATAATCCCCGCAATAAACCGCACCCATAAAAATAGGCGCCATCTGCAAAAGACGGCGCCTATTTTTTATCTATGTTTCCGGATCTATTTTTGAACTGTTTTTTGGAGCTATTTTTTTGATCTGTTTTCTTTTCCAATCAAACTCAACATTCTCCAAAATCCCGTGCGTTGTAGCTAGGCGGCAAGTGAGCTAAGCCCTAGGAGCATACACAAGTATGTGACTAGGGTTAGCGAGTGCAGCCAACAACGCTACGGCGTGCGGGATGACGGAGAATTGGACGGAGAATCGCCGAACATATCTTTGACCCAGTCCGGGGCAGTATCCTCTTGCGGAGCTTCACCATTCCCATTCAAATTCCACGCTGGATCTTGCGATGCGGATCCTTGGCATAGGCTTTGCGGGTCTTCTGTCCAGACTGGCAACATTCTGCCGCCACCTAAATCAGAGCAGCTAAATTGACCATCCATCATGACGCGCATGTCGGTTATCCCTTCTGGCGCTCGGTTGATAAGTGTCAGTGGCGTTTGGTTATCTAAATAGCGCTGATAAACACGTAATGCCCCTGTTGAGCCTGTTAACTGTGTTGGTCCGTTGTTATCGCGACCGACCCAGACAATAGCCACTTCCTTACCGTCGATACCCGCGTACCAGCTATCACGCAGATCGTTGGTGGTACCCGTTTTACCCGCCAGATTGTATTTACCATATTTATTCAGTAATACGCGCCCAGTCCCTTGCTGTACCACTTGCTGCATACCAAACAGCGTTAAATAAGCGGCTTGAGATGGTACGGCACGTTCTGCGGATGGGTAACTTTGATACAGCTCTTTGCCATCACCATCAATCACTGAACGTAATGCAGATAATTTTGCACGATTACCTTCGCCACCAATGGTTTGGTACACTTGCGCCACTTCAGCTGGCGTTAAGTTCACCGCACCTAACAACATCGCAGGCACTTTTTCCATCGCACTTTCTGGTGCGCCCAGGCGGATAAACGTATTCATCACTTGGTCGAGACCAATTTCCATCCCTAAGTTTACGGTTGGAATATTTTGTGATTTCGCTAATGCATCCACCAGCATCATACGGCCATTGAAGTTACGGCTATAGTTTCGTGGACTCCAACTTTGATTACCGACCTTGATAGTCAGCGGTTCATCGGATAGCCACGTATTTAAGCGGAAACGGTCTGGCTCACTTAATGCCGTTAAATACACCGGTGGTTTTGCTAAAGAACCAATGCTACGACGGGCATTCAACGCTCGGTTGAAGCCTGAGAATTGTGGATCAGAGCCGCCGACCATTGCACGCACTTCGCCGTTAATACGGTCGACAACCACCATGGCACCTTCGATATCATCCAATTTACGTGCTTTACGTAAATCAGCCACGCCGAACTCGACTGCATTTTCCGCCGCCGTTTGCGCCACCGGATCTAAGGTGGTAAAGATTTTCGCTCCAGAGAGATCTTTAACTTTATCCCCAAGCTTCTCGCTCAGTTCTTGTCTCACCATCTGCATAAATGCCGGTTGAGATGCGACTAACCCCTCTTTGTTTTTCACGCCAAGCGGTCGAGCACTCAGAACTTGGTACATCTCATTGTCGATAACACCACGGGTTTCGAGGATTTTAAGCACAATGTTACGGCGTTTAATCGCATTTTGTGGCTTAGTCCACGGGTTAAAGGTTGATGCACCTTGCACCATTCCCACCAACAATGCTTGTTGGTCAAAGCTTAACTCATTGATTGGTCGACCAAAGTAATACAGACTCGCCAACGGGAAGCCGCGAATTTCATCATTACCATTTTGCCCTAAATAGACCTCATTCAAATACAGCTCAAGAATGCGTTCTTTGCTGTAGTTGTAGTCTAAAATCAATGCCATAAAAGCTTCGTTCGCTTTACGTTTCAGGGTTCTTTCGTTGGTTAAAAATAGGTTTTTCACCAACTGCTGCGTTAAGGTACTTCCCCCTTGCACGGAACGACCTGCAGTGACGTTCGCTACCACCGCACGACCGATAGAATATAAGCTAACACCATCATGCTCATAAAAATTTCTATCTTCCGTTTCGAGGAGGATTTTTACCAGGGATTCAGGGAAGTCCGCCATTGGCAGCACTAAACGCTGTTCATTATTCGCAGATTGCATCATGGTGATCAGTTTCGGATCTAAACGGAAGAAACCGAACGAGCGCCCATTTTCAATATTTTCAATCTTGCTCAACATCCCATTTTCAAACACCAGACGCGCGAGGACTTGCCCCTCTTTTTGGTCAGGGAAATTAAATGGACGACGCAAAATTTCAATGGTATTGCCTTTCACCACAAACTCACCAGATGTGGTGATTTTGCTGACTTTACGGTACTGCATCCCTTCGAGCAGGTTGGTCATTTCAGCTTGGCTGTAATCCATACCCGGCTCAAGGTTTACCATGCGTCCATATACCGCCGCAGGCAAGTCCCACACCTTACCATCAAGGCGTTCTTTAATTTGTTGGTTTAGATAAAAACCGTAAGCCGCCAGTATCACTGCGAGTACCAGCATTAATTTAACTAGCAGCCAAAACCAGCGCCATTTACTCTTGCGAGGTTTGTTCTTTTTTGAGCCTTTTTTGGTCATTTGCTCTTCTTCATCGTCTTCATCATCAAGATATTCATCATCAATATCTTCGTCATCATACAGATCTTCATCATAATCATCGCGGCGTCTACGGCGGCGTGAAGAGGAGGATTGTTTCTCGGCAGCGCGTCTTTTACGTCTGCCAATGGGTTCAAAATCTTTACCGGACATGGTCGCTCCATATCTCCTATACCTAAATAGGCATTAAAATCTAACTATACATGCACAAGTACAACTACAGATACGTAGATGTAACATAAGGCTAATTTTGGCTCATAATTCAAGGAATTTCACGGAAGAAAGCTCCTAATTACACTTCCTTACGCTGCCTATTGAGCGCCATTGCCTAATTTACAGCCCGTTATTAGAGCACAAAATTAGGTTATTTCGCACTCATCATCGCTTTTTTTGTTTGTCGCGTTGGTTCGGCATTCGCAGGGTCATCTGGCCAAGGATGTTTTGGATAACGCCCTTTCATCTCTTTTTGTACCTCTTTATAGCTCCCTTGCCAAAATGCACCGAGATCTTGAGTTATCTGGATAGGGCGCCTTGCCGGCGAAAGTAGCGATAATGTTAGCGTCACTTTACCATTTGCCACGGTTGGGTTGGCTTTTTCACCAAACACTTCTTGCAAGCGAATTTCAACCACTGGCGGCTTGTCTAGCGCGTAGTGAATACTTACCTCACTCCCAGAAGGGGCGATATAGGTCATAGGGAAAGTGCTGTCGAGCCATTGACGCTGCTGCCAGTCCAACCGATTCAATAATAAATTCATTAAATCAATTTCTTGCAGCTTTTTCTTACTTGTCACACCATTAAGATAAGGGGCTAACCATTCATCAAGCGTCTCGAGTAAAGTCTCATCATCCATTGCAGGTAATGGCGTATCAGGAAAATAACGCGCCGCTAACTCACAACGAATGCGCAACTGTAGGGTATTTTCTTGCCAATTTAACTGTTGCAAACCATTTTGCTGAAGCCAGTACACCAGTGCATTTTTAATCTCTTCCGGCTCTGGATTAGTCAGCCGTTGAGATTTGACGACTAACTGCCCGCATTGTAAGCGCCGCCATGCCAGTAAGCTCCCCCGCCGCTCATCCCATTCAACTGTCTCTTGAGTGCTAAAAAGATGCGGGCAATCCTGTTGAAGCTTTTCAATTTCAATAGGATACGCCAGTGAGATACGCGCATCCGCCGAGATTTCTGACTGCCATAATGCCGCCACCATCAGCCATTCACTCCCCATTAGCGGGTCATTGTCGTTCAGTGTTGCCCCTAACCCGCTGGCTAATTGATAACGAGCTTGATGGTCACGGGATTTCGCTATGTAGTCTGGAAACCCTGCGGCAAGTAATGTTGGTAACCACTCACTAATCAACCCAGTGGCTTTTCCTAAAGAATGGGTAACCTTGTCACTACTTAAGATAGAGGCACGCTTGCACCAGTTCTCCGTCGGACGTTCTAAATGGGTATGTAGGTCGATCACTCCGCCACGGGGAGGCTCTTCAATAATTGCCGTTAATAATGCAGCAAGTTGAATAACGGATTTATTTTGGGTTTGCTGTGCGTGATACAGCATGGCGGCAGTACGAACTGACGTTCCCGTTCCCGCCATATTACTCCCCATCGACGTGAGTTTCCCTTGGGCATCGGTGACACCCAATTTGAATAACAGGTTTTTTGCTGCTGATAATGCCGCCTCAGGGGGAACATCTAACCATTGGAGTTGAGAAATGTCGTGACAGCCCCATTGAAGGAGCGCTAACCATAACCCGCTTAAATCACTATTATTGATTTCTGCCTCACTAAATTGTGCTGCACGTTCGGCTTGTTCGGCACTCATTAAATGCCAGCATACACCCGCTTCTAAACGCCCTGCTCGCCCCGCACGTTGGGTCATTGAAGCTTGGCTAATGCGTTTTTTAATTAGCTTTGTCAGCCCACTTCGCGGGTTAAATTGCCCTACGCGCTCAAAACCGCTGTCCACCACTAAGCGGATCCCTTCTATGGTGAGACTGGTTTCCGCAATGTTGGTCGCCAGCACGACCTTACGTTTTCCTTCAGGGGCAGGTAGAATCGCTTGTTGCTGAGCTTGAATTGATAGCGCGCCATACATTGGGCATAACATCACATCGTTAGTCACTAACCCTTCTAACTCGCTTTTCGTCCGCTCAATTTCGCCCACTCCCGGTAAAAAGAGTAACAAAGAGCCAACTTGTTGCTGCATCAGTTGCCAAACCGCGCTCGCGACTTCTTGATGAAACGGTTTATTCGGATTGATGGGCTTATATTCCCGTTGAACAGGGAATGTCCGTCCTTGTGAACTGATCACCGGCGCATCAGGAAATAGCTGGCTAAGCCCTTGATCATCCAGCGTAGCCGACATTAGCAGAATTTTTAAATCGTCCCGCAGTGCTTGCTGAGAATCCAACAACAGCGCTAACCCTAAATCAGCCTGCAAATTACGCTCATGAAATTCATCCAAAATAACCAATCCAACACCTTCAAGCATAGGGTCATTTTGTAATTGGCGAGTGAGAACCCCTTCCGTCACTACTTCCAAACGCGTTTTTACGCTCACTCTGCTTTCTGAGCGCATACGCAAACCAATGGTTTCCCCTACCGATTCCCCTAACTGCTGCGCTAAGCGAGCGGCGACTGAGCGTGCTGCAATACGCCGCGGCTCTAACATAATAATCCGCCCGTCTATCTGTCCACTTTTGAGGATTTCTAACGGCAATACCGTTGATTTCCCTGCTCCCGTCGGCGCATGCAACAGAACTTGAGAGGATTTCGCTAGAGCAGCGAGTAAGTCATCACTTACTTCTAAGATAGGGAACACTAAGGGGTAACTCCATGAGGTTTAACTTTCTATGTGAAGCATTGTAGCATTAACAAATTGTCGCATTAACGAATATGACGCATTAATACTGTCTATGAGCTAACACCATATATAGGATGGTGTAATGTTATGTCACGAACAACGCGGTAAACGGAGAAAACATGGAATTTATCCCCCCTTTAAAATCAGCCACATTAATTAAACGCTATAAACGTTTTTTAGCGGATGTCGTCACACCCGAGGGAGAGGAAATGACGATACACTGCGCAAACACGGGGGCGATGACAGGCTGTGCCACTCCAGGGGATACCGTGTGGTACTCCACTTCGGATAACCCAAAACGAAAATATCCGTACAGTTGGGAGCTAACACAAACCAAAAATAACCATCTGATTTGTATTAACACGCTGCGGGCGAATCAATTAGTGGCAGAAGCGTTGGCAAAAAAGCATATTCCAGAATTATCTGACTACAGTATAGTGACCCCTGAAGTGAAGTATGGAAGTGAAAACAGCCGGATTGATTTTTTACTCACTCAAGAGGGCTTAGCTGATTGTTTTATTGAAGTAAAATCAGTGACTTTGTTGGAAAATAACCATGGCTATTTCCCTGATACTCAGACAACCCGAGGACAAAAGCACCTTAGAGAGCTGACTTTGATTGCTAAAGAAGGAAAACGCGCCATACTTATGTTTGTCATTTTACATAGCGGTATCCACGTAGTATCCGCGGCTGCACATATTGACTCTCAATATGCAGCGTTGTTAGAACAGGCTATAGCCAATGGCGTCGAAGTTCTGTGTTATCAAGTGGATATATCTAAACAAAAAATGCAAATAGGGACATCAATTCGCTTCACCCCGACTAAGTCATTTTAGTTTAGTCGATATTTAAACAAGGTCATCGAGTTATGAGTGCTTGAGAAGGGAAGAAACACGCTTGTCTTCACAGCATTACAAAACTCATCACATGAACGATTGCCAAGACGGCTGTCTTCTGATATTTATAGCGACCTTAAATTTTCCCCCTTGGGGTTTTTGTAAAATTTGCGTGTGTAGGAGAAGCATTATGCAAGAAGGGCAAAAACGTAAGACATCGTCCTTAAGCATTCTCGCCATTGCCGGGGTTGAGCCCTATCATGAGAAGGCTGGCGAAGAGTACATGAACGAAGCCCAATTGGCGCATTTTAAGCTCATTCTCGAAGCATGGCGCAATCAACTCAGAGATGAAGTGGACCGGACTGTTACTCATATGCAAGATGAGGCAGCTAACTTTCCAGACCCCGTTGATAGAGCCGCTCAGGAAGAGGAATTCAGCCTCGAATTACGTAACCGCGACCGCGAACGTAAATTGATCAAGAAGATCGAAAAGACGCTGAAGAAAGTTGAAGATGAAGATTTTGGCTACTGCGAATCTTGTGGTGTGGAAATTGGCATCCGTCGTTTGGAAGCGCGTCCAACAGCAGATTTGTGCATCGACTGTAAAACATTAGCAGAAATCCGCGAAAAGCAGATGGCTGGCTAATTGTTGTTTTGGGAGTCCTCAACGGCGCATTAACCCTGCGCCGTTATAAGGATTCGCACCCTCAAAAAAATTTAAACTCCCCTTTTCCTCGTCTTTATTTCTCTCATTTTCTCTACATTTGTTATCGTTTGCGTCTCGCGCAAAAAGCTACAATTTGTATAATATTCACTGGTTTAATTGATATAAAAAATAATTAGCCATGACTTTTATTCGTTTAACCATTCTCAAAGAAACTTCAGTGAGCTATGATTAGCCGCTTATTTTGTTTAATGAATCTATGTAATGACATCGAGGTGTACTATTTTTAACCGAGTAGCAAATTTCTGCCGCAATATTTTATCTCGCAATGAACCAGCATCGTCCACAGAACAGGACTCGATGCCAAAGCGTGGTGCGCGAGACACACAGGCAGCCGGTGAAAGGCCAGTCACTCCTTCTGCATCAGAGAAAAAATCTGAGAGGAAAACTCGGCATGAGCAGAATACTAGACATGACCAGAATACGAGACAAACAAAGAAAGCGGTTCGTCCCTCTAAACGTTCCGATGCTCAAACACAAAAGCGAACATCCGTGACGAAACAAGAATCGATTACCGTTATTCCACGCGCTCAACACATAATTTCGCGTGATGACATTAGTGAAAATGCACTGAAAGTATTGTACCGCCTCAATAAGAATGGCTATGAAGCCTATTTAGTTGGCGGTGGTGTACGTGATTTATTATTAGGCCAAAAGCCAAAAGATTTCGATATCACCACCAATGCAACCCCAGAACAAATTCGCAAGCTATTTCGTAATTGCCGACTGGTTGGTCGTCGATTCCGCCTTGCGCACATTATGTTTGGTCCAGAAATTATTGAAGTCGCTACCTTCCGCGGTCACCACGACCAAGAAGTCGATGATAAAAATCTGTCATCTCAAGCGCAAAATGGCATGCTGCTTCGCGACAATATTTTCGGTTCCATTGAAGAAGATGCTATCCGCCGTGACTTCACCGTCAAC
The DNA here is from genome assembly GCF_018257375.1 of Providencia sp. JGM181. Taxonomy (NCBI): domain Bacteria; kingdom Pseudomonadati; phylum Pseudomonadota; class Gammaproteobacteria; order Enterobacterales; family Morganellaceae; genus Providencia; species Providencia sp. JGM181. The sequence continues at coordinate 21,804 of NZ_JAERJY010000034.1, forward strand.
AGCCTGTATTACAACATTGATGATTTCTCCGTACGCGATTACGTCAATGGATTACAAGACTTAAAAGAAGGCGTCATTCGTCTGATTGGCGACCCAGAAACACGCTACCGTGAAGATCCCGTTCGGATGATCCGCGCCGTGCGTTTCGCCTGTAAGTTGAATATGCGTATCGAGCCAAATACCGCAGAGCCGATTCATCGCTTAGCCCCATTGCTGCGTGAAATCCCTTCTGCGCGACTGTTTGAAGAGTCATTAAAATTACTTCAAGCCGGCTATGGCTACGCCACCTATAAAATGCTGAATCAGTACCATCTGTTTGAACAACTGTTCCCTGTGATTGCGAGCCGCTTCACTGAGAATGGCGATTCACCGATGGAAAAAGTCATTGAACAAGTGTTAAAAAACACCGATTTCAGACTAAAAAATGATAAGCGCGTCAACCCTGCATTTTTATTTGCAGCCATGTTATGGTATCCCGTCACTGAGCACGCAGAGAAACTATCACAGGAAGGCGGTCTTGCTTACTATGATGCCTTTGCGCTGGCAATGAACGATGTCCTGGACGAACAGTGCCGCTCTATCGCAATACCAAAACGTATCACCACCACCATGCGTGATATCTGGATGTTGCAATTACGCTTACCTCGTCGCCAAGGGCGTCGTGCGAATAAATTAATGGAGCACCCGAAATTCCGTGCTGCCTTTGATTTACTAGAGCTTAGAGCCAATGTGGAACACCGTAATGAGTTACAAGAACTCGCTTTATGGTGGAATGACTTCCAACAAGCCAATGCCCAGAAACAGCGTGAAATGATCTCGGAGCTCGGTAGTGCGCCAACTCGTCGCCGCCAGCGTCCGCATCGTTCATCACAATCCGGTAATAGAAAACCGAATAAATCATAATGGTATCAATCGCAGCGGCTTAAGTGGTCGTTGCGATCACCATAGAGAGATTAAGATAGAGAGATAAAGAGATGGAGCAAGTGTACATTGCCATTGGCAGCAACTTAGGCGAGCCACTGAAGCAAGCACAACAAGCGATTGCCGCATTAGATGCGATTCCAAGCACTCGCGTTGTGAGCACTTCTTCAATTTATCGAACTAAGCCCCTCGGCCCACAGGATCAGCCTGATTTTCTCAATCTGGCGGTTTTGCTGGAAACCGAACTTGAACCTGAAGACTTACTCAATCATACCCAAAAAATTGAACTGGATTTAGGGCGCGTTCGCAAAGATGAGCGCTGGGGACCGAGAACATTAGATCTCGATATCATGCTGTTTGGCAATCGAGTGATCCACACCGAGCGCTTAACTGTTCCACATTATGGGCTAAAAGAGCGTGAATTTATGCTGTACCCGCTCAGTGACATTACCCCTTCCCTGATTTTTCCTGATGGTGAAAAACTGTCAGAAAGACTTACACACGTCCCTCAAAATGGCCTAATGCTTTGGGAATAAATTCCTAATGTATTTAACCTCGTTCAGGTATGGTCATAAGAGAAATCATTTCCGGAGGTTATTTTAATGAAACCCATTTCTCTCGCTGATTTGTGTCAATATAAAAAAGAGAAACACAAATTCGCTACCATTACAGCCTACGATGCCAGTTTTGCTCAACTGTTTGCTGAGCAAGGTATCCAAGTGATGCTGGTTGGTGATTCCTTAGGTATGACTATCCAAGGCGAAACCAGTACCCTTCCTGTCACTGTCGAGCAGATTGCTTACCACACTCGTTGCGTACGTAAAGGCGCCCCTAACGCATTTATCATCGCCGACATGCCTTTTATGAGTTATGCCACGCCTGAGCAAGCCTGTGCCAATGCCGCTATTTTGATGCAAGCTGGCGCGAATATGGTGAAAATCGAAGGTGGCAGCTGGCTATGTGAAACCGTCAAAATGCTGTGTGAACGTTCCGTACCAGTCTGCGGTCACTTAGGCTTAACCCCGCAAGCGGTAAACGTACTTGGGGGCTATAAAGTCCAAGGTCGTGATGAGGTCACTGCCAACCAGCTTATCAAAGATGCGATTGCCCTCGAGAATGCAGGTATTCAACTGCTGGTTCTTGAATGTGTACCGACATCCCTTGCGAATCAAGTCACTGAAGAATTACTGTTGCCTGTCATTGGAATTGGTGCTGGTAATGGTACTGACGGTCAAATTCTAGTGATGCATGATGCATTAGGGATCACCGCCAAACCGCCAAAATTTGCGAAAAACTTTTTGGCTGAAGCGGGCAATATTCACGATGCTATTAGCCTATATATTCAAGAAGTTGAGCAAGAAATTTACCCGAGTGACGCTCACTCATTTTCGTAATTCTGTATGAAATATAACGATAAGGATGGGAAGTATGCGGATCGTTGAAACATCGCCAATCTTGCGCCGTGAAATTCGTCGCTGGAAACAAGAAGGCAAACGTATTGCGTTTGTCCCAACGATGGGCAATTTACATGATGGACACCTGACACTGATTGACCAAGCTAAACAGCAAGCTGACATTGTCATTGCCAGCATTTTTGTCAATCCAATGCAGTTTGACCGTCAATCTGATTTAGCCAATTATCCTCGTACCTTGCAGGAAGATTGCGAAAAACTGAAACGTAAAAATGTCGATTTAGTTTTCGCACCGTCTGCCACCGAGTTTTACCCTGAAGGTATGGACAACCAAAGTTACGTTGAAGTACCTGAAATTTCTACCATGTTAGAAGGCGCTAGCCGTCCAGGGCATTTCCGTGGCGTTGCAACAGTGCTGACCAAGCTGTTTAACTTGGTTCAACCTGATATCGCATTATTTGGTGAAAAAGATTATCAGCAACTTCAGTTAGTGCGTAAATTGGTGACTGACCTTTCTTTCGATATTCAAGTTGTCGGTGTCCCTATCGTTCGTGCTAAGAATGGCTTAGCCCTGAGTTCACGCAATAATAATCTGTCTGCCGATGAGCTAAAAATCGCCCCTCAGCTGTTTGCAATTATGCAAAAAGCAGGTGAGAAGCTCGCGGACTCTCCCGCGGCAGCACCCGGTTTAATTGGTGAAATGGAAGAATCTTTGCGCCAAGCAGGATTTACCCCTGACGAACTCTTTATTCGCGATGCCGATAACCTCGGTGAACTGACGGTTTCCAGCCGCCGCGCCGTGATTTTAATGGCTGCATGGTTAAGTCAAACCCGTTTAATCGACAATCTGCAAGTCGAGTTACCGCTCGATATCGCTTAATGACAAAATACTTTCGCCTAGATTTAAGTTTGAATCCTCTAAGATTTATTCAAACTCATTCATGTCACAGCTAGGCGGCAAGTAAACGCGACCCTAGGAGCATACATAAGTATATGACTAGGGCAAGAGCGCGCAGCCAACAACGCTGTGGCAGCAATGAGGAAGAATAAGGAAGAAGAAATGCAAAGAAAAATGCTATTAGGCAAACTCCACCGTGCCACCGTCACTCAAGCTGATCTTCACTATGAAGGCTCTTGCGCCATCGATCAGGATTTCTTAGATGCCGTCGGTATTTTAGAATACGAAGCTATCGATATTTATAATGTGGATAATGGCGAACGTTTTTCAACCTATGCGATTGCAGGGGAACGTGGTTCTAAAATAATCTCTGTTAATGGTGCTGCGGCACGTCGCGCTGCGGTTGGCGATAAGCTGATTATTTGCACTTACGGCATGTTACCTGATGAAGAAGCCCGCCAGCATCAACCTAAAGTGGCTTACTTTGATGCGAACAACACCATGAGCCGTATTGCTAAAGCCGTACCTGTACAAGTGGCTTAATCTAATATAGAAATGCCCCTATTAGGGGCATTTATTCCAACCTCAGCTCAGCCTATTTGCTAGGTTAACTTCTTAATCCGCGACCTTGTTCAATTAAATACCATGTCAACGCATAGAAGATAATTAAAAACACCATTAATACGCTCAAAGTCACCACGATTGAAACATCCGCAATGCCTAAAAAGCCATATCTAAAGCCGCTTATCATATACACAATCGGGTTGAGCTTAGAGACAGCTTGCCAGAATGGCGGCAGTAACGATAGCGAATAGAACACCCCACCCAGATAGGTCAGTGGCGTTAAAACGAAGGTTGGAACAATGCTGATATCATCAAAAGTTTTGGCAAAAATCGCATTCAACAGGCCCGCAAGGGAGAACACAATCGCCGTTAATAACAGAGTGATCACCACCATTGACCATGAATGAACCTGCAATGGGATAAAGAACAGAGATACGATAGTCACCAAGAATCCGACTAAAATCCCACGTGCAACCCCGCCGCCAACAAAACCGGCGATAATCACGTGAGTCGGTACGGGAGCAACGAGTAACTCTTCAATATTTTTCTGGAATTTAGAACCAAAAAATGACGAACAGACGTTGGAGTATGAGTTCGTGATCACCGCCATCATGATAAGGCCAGGGACAATAAACTGCATGTAGTCTACGCCGCCCATATCACCAATTCGTGAACCAATTAAATTTCCGAAAATCACAAAATAGAGCGACATGGTGATTACAGGTGGCAGCAACGTTTGCACCCAGATACGACCAAAGCGAGTGACCTCTTTGATCCAAATCGTTTTTAAGGCAACCCAATATAGCGAGATCATTGCGCACCTTCCTGCTCTGAAACTTGGTTATCTTTCTTCACTAAACTGACAAACAGCTCTTCAAGGCGGTTAGCCTTATTGCGCATACTCAAAATTTGAATTCCTTGGTCACTTAACTGGCTGAAGACACCATTGAGCCCTTGCTCACGTTTCACATCCACTTCGAGAGTTGACGTATCCACCAAGCGGGATTCGTACCCCGTTAAACTTGGAATTGGGCTTTTTGGCATCAAATCGAAAATAAACGTTTCTGACTCTAGCTGGCTTAAAAGCTGCTTCATGCTAGTATTTTCCACCAGCTCACCATGCTGAATAATCCCGATATTACGGCACAGCATTTCCGCTTCTTCCAGATAGTGAGTGGTCAAAATAATGGTGGTACCCTGTGCATTCAGCTTTTTCAGGAACGTCCACATAGAACGACGCAGTTCAATATCAACACCGGCAGTCGGCTCATCGAGGATCAACAGTTTTGGTTGATGCATCAAGGCACGAGCTATCATCAGGCGACGTTTCATCCCCCCAGATAAATTACGCGCACGTTCATTACGTTTTTCCCACAAATCTAACTGAGTAAGATATTGCTCTGCGCGCTGGTTTGCCACATTACGAGGAACACCATAATAACCCGCTTGGTTTAAAACAATCTGTAAGACCGTTTCAAACGGGTTAAAGTTGAACTCTTGAGGCACTAACCCAAGTTGCTGTTTAGCTAGGACAACTTGCTTATCTAAGTCATAGCCAAACACTTTCACTGAGCCACTGGTTTTGTTGACCAGTGAACTAATAATGCCAATTGTTGTTGATTTTCCTGCACCATTCGGTCCAAGTAAGGCATAGAAATCACCATCTTCCACGCTTAAATCAATGCCACGCAACGCTTTCACGCCACCTGCATAGGTTTTGGTCAGCTGCGATAGTTCGAGTGCGTAAGTCATATATTAAAAATACCTTTATTCTTGGGGCTGTTTGGAGGCAATATAGATTAATGATGCCACTTTTTCCTGTCGGATGTTATGCAGAAAAGTGATAATAATTTAACAATATATTATTCAACATCCCCCTTAATGAGGGTTGTCATGTATAAATG
>NZ_JAERJY010000035.1:0-27221 GCF_018257375.1 Providencia sp. JGM181
GTATAGCTGGGGCGGGGGGGGTTGTCATATTTCGAGTGAATGGGAAAAAGTGCAAAAAAAATCCACTTTCGAAAAAGTGGATTTTTATACTGTGTACCTGGTGTGTAGATACTAAAATTAGCTGCGAGTCGCTGCTCTTTGTTGAGCTTGTGTAATCAATTCTTCGTTGCTCGCGTACATCTCTTTCAAATAGCGGTTATATGATGAACCTAACTCTGAGTACCCTTTCATATCGTTAATCAGCTTGACGGAGTCTAACTCATCTTGTGATTGACGCTGTTTAGCACGCGAGTGACGTAAAGACTCATACGCGTTATGGGTATTCATATTCTTCATATAGGCAGTCACTGTTGCTTCAACAGAAGCGTAAGCTGAGTAGCCTTTGATCTTTCCTTTGCTAACTTGGCAACCGCTACCACAGCGCATACCAAATAAATTTCCGTTTTGTAGAGCAAGCTGAGAAGTACCCCAACCAGACTCTGTAGCCGCTTGTGTCGCAACTAAATGCGTTGGCATGATGTCTACACGACTTAACAGCTTATCCCAATTAATACGTTTTGGGTTGCTGCAACTGATGCCATAACTATCGCAGATCTGGGTTAGGCGACGTAGCTCTTGGGCGCTCCATTTGGTGTTCGTGCGCACGGAAAGCAGCCAGTTACGCTCTTCCATAATCTGTTGATTGACTTTTTCAATCACCGGGACAATCGTTTTCAAAAACGCTTTCTTACGTGGAGTACCAGACGGGTATTTACGCATATCAGGCAGTGGTGTTTCTGCTTGATTTGAGTTTTGTGCCGACTTCAGTGTGAAGTCTTTTTTAAGCATCGTACTGGTACTGGTGGAGCCAAAACTGAGGCCCGAAAACAAAAGTAAAAATAAGAAAGCGAAGACGGCGTTTGTCCCCATCGTTCGAGAGGGCATTTGCTTCTCCTATGTTTCTCTGAACAAAAATCGAGCGAATGGTAGCAGAATAATTTTTCACGAGCTACCTTTATCCGACTCACATTAGGTAAATTTCTGTATTAGTATGTCATTAAGTGTTGATTTATTTTAACTTAATGATTTTATATTAGAAATAATTGCGTTATTTATATTTTCAATGCTTTATTTATCAATTTTTGTTTTTGATTTCATCTTGCAATCATCTGATTTAAGCCAAATTAGATTGATTTTCAAACAATTAACAGGTGTATTGTAGGGTTATTATGCTTAAAAAATAACCGATCAGTGGTCTAAATTTTAAACAAAATGGGGTGTTTCGCATTTTATGAGTGGTATTGGTTGTTAAAAATACAGAATCAAAATCGACTTTCAATGTGTGAAAAGGACAAAAAAAATACCGTTTTTTGACCTTTTGCTTCAGCCAAATATTACTATTAATCGACGACTTTTTTAGTCGTTCAATGGCACGGTTTGCTGTTTCTGATCTTCAATTTTTGCATTCTCCGCGAGCCGTTTGAAATCATCAACTGTCCAATATGTCTCTGGGATAGGAAGTTGTGCCATATGATCGGTGGGTACTAAGCGAAACTGTGCGAGAGAGGATAATGCAAATCCTGCATATTCCGACGGCAAACTGAGTTTCAGCCCCAAAGTCGCTACAGCTTGGGTTGGTAAAAACGGATAGCGGCTATCGGTGGTGTCATAATCGCGTGTGAGCACTAAAAATTTATCTGGAACACGCTTCGCACTATTCCACCAAAGCCCATCAATTTTGTTAAATGCATCGCGAGTTAAGGGTTTTTCTTGAGCCCCAAGTTGATGTAGTGCAATGGGAAGCAGTGCTTCGAGAGATTGCGAGAATATCGCAAGTGACTCAGCACGACCTTGTAAAATCAGCGAACTTGCTAGTCTTGCTCCCACTAAGTTGGAATATAAGTCTTCGGGAGAGAAGGCAGATATCCCCTCCGAAAAGCCAGGAACTGATTGATAGCCATACCATTGTGCAATTTCATGCCAAGCAGCTAACTGAAATGCAAGTTTAGCTGCCAGATAAGCACTTAACGTATAGCGCTCTGCGGGGGACGCAGGTGGTGTAAAGGCTGAAAAATGGATTTGTCTGCTCGCGAGTTCATCGCTGAGGGTTAGTGTCCACTCTTCACCAAGTTTTGGGTAAATCTGGCTAAAGAGATATAACGTATAGTCGGCGGTATCTCGAACATGTGCAATATCAATAAACCCGCCATCTGTGGTATAGATAAGCCCCACTTTTTCGTTACTGATCCCCATTAGACCTGCGGTGGCGCCCAAGTAACTATCATTATAATGGTGCTCACCAAGATTATCGGCTTCCACTATGTTGTCGATGGTATAGAAAGGAACGGGGATACCTGCCACTTCCGCTTGCAGGTCATAGCCAAAAGCACAGCAGGCTCGAAGTCCTTGAGGGGCTTTGAGATCTTGTAGAACAGACCACGCTTTAGATGCTTCCTCGTTGGAAATCGTATCTAGATTAAGGTTCGCCGCAGGTAAGTTCAGCTCCTCGCGAGTTTGGCAGGCGACGAGCATAAGTAAAAAACATGAAGTTATTAGCAGCTTAAACATTAAAAAGACTCACCAACTTGGAAATAGACGCCCGTACTGTTGCGACCAACACCAAAATCCAGTCTCACATTCATCCGAGGCTTAAATTCAAAACGATAGCCTACACCGGCACTTGGTAGCCAGTGTCCAGCACCTAATTCTGAGGGAGAGTCGCTCATGGTCCCCGTGCCTAACCAGCCAACAACCCCGTGCCGCCAGTCTAATTTATGTCGTAACTCGATTTGACTAGTAAAAATATTGTTGTCCCGATAGCGCCCTTCATAGTAACCCCGCATGCGGTTACTGTTACCTAATAAAGAAAGCTGATTCCACGGTACATCTCCCGTAGTAAAGCGGGCATAGTTATCAACGGCTACGACGGTTTTCTCTGTGAGCTCATGGTAATAGGCATACTGCAACTGGGCCGCTTGAAAACGGGTATCACTACCGAGGTTTGGTGAAAAATAAGTATAGATAACCTCGAGTGTTTGCCCATGATGTGCGTTGGGTAAAAAGTCTCGGGTGTCATAGCTATAGTAGGCGCTGACGCCTGAACTGATAACCGAACGCCCGCCAACTGATTGCGAAAAGTAAGCTTTTGCGCCTTCATCGGGATCGCTGGCATTGATCGACGAAAAATTCCATCCCAGTCCCACATAGGTGGCATCGGTTAGCTTATATAAAGCCCTTGGGGTAATTTTGAACTCTTGGGAATGGTATTTTTCTTTATTGCTCTCTTTTTTACCCGCTGCGTATCCTTTACCCCAATAATAAGTCGGTACATTATTGATGGTGCCAGATACAAATAGTCGCCATTGGTCGCTATCTACAAAGTTGTAGTTAGTGAAGTTGAGTCCAAAAGCCCCTGTGGATGATGCAAAACCACTTAATCCAATCGAAGAGGGCTGGGTTTTGGTGTCTTGTTTGTCGAGACGATATAAACCCACTAAAGCGGTTCCGACACCTAACCCCATTTCAGGAGTATAGAAAGGCCCCGGTAAGACGCCCCAGTCGATAGTTTTGGATTCATCAAAGCTGTTTTCGCCCCCAAGCTCGCTGAGCCAACCATCAATTTTTTCCCGTTCAGGAAGGATTTGTGCTTGCGAGGAGAAGGCAATGATAAGGCTGAGCAGTGTCAGCCTACGCAGGTGTTTCTGTTGTAACATTAAAAACGGAACTCGCCTGAAATAAAGAAGCTATTACGGTTATTAAAGCCCACTTCGGTCAGAACGTTAAAGTTACGAGTTAACTCAACGCGAGCACCGACGGTATTGTTCCATTTATGGGCAAGGTGTTGTTTAACGTCGAATTTTATATCGGTATATTCAGATATACCATTTACCATACCCGCTAGTTCAGGTGGCATGTTCAGCTTACTGACATCACCTTTAAAGCGCTGGGTAATATCTTGGTACATGGCTCCCGTCCAGACTTGAATTTTGGTATTCCCTTGACCGGCAATTAAAGGTTCAAAAACAAATTCATAACCAACTCGAGGTGTAACTACAAAAGCAGTAATGTCCCCATCGAGGATATCGAGGTTAGTACGGGTGTAGTTCATGTCTAATGTACCGAAGAATTGGTTGTATGCTCCAGCAAAAGTCACACCGCCACCGTAGGTTTTACCTTCAAAATCTAATTCAAAAGGAATATCTTTACCTAAAGAATGCGCAGGAAAACCAGGGAATAATGAGATACTGACATCATTTAAGTTTGTTTTTGATGTTCCTTTGGTTTTCCCATAAATACCATACATATTCATAAATGGCAGAACCCATGCATCTAATTTTAATGTATGTGTCTCATTCTTCTCTCGGGTATGACCTGGGTCTATTTTTATAGCATTTTGCATCCCTTGCCAATCAGGGGAAGTGAATTTAAATCCAATGCTATCAACGACAATGTCCTGACGCAGATTCATATAGCCATAGCTGGCACCAAAAGGCTGTGGTAAGTCATAACCTCGAGCGCGTGCTTCATCTCCCCAAATAGGCAATACACGGGATTCAGTCGTTGATGAACGCGTGACACCGCCTTCGCTATTATTTTTAGGGACTCCAGATTCGCTCATGCTTAATGAAAATAGTGGAGTGTCACTATCGGCAAAACTGGCAGGGATAGCCAGACAAGAGGAAAGTAGCAGCGCTGCGCTGTAATGAATGCGTGTCATAATGAACTCAATGATTAGTAGAATAGAATGAAGGAAACAATAAATTAATTAACTTACAGTTATCGACAAAAGTTTAGCATATATGACAATTGATAATATGGCTCATGATGCTATTTTAATGATATTTCGCTACCTATGAATGCGTATTATTATCAATATGATGGATGTGATTAAGATATTAGGAAGATGCTATTGAAGTGCTAAAGAGCGTGCTGAAATTTTGGATATCTCAGCACGAATATGAAGAAGAAGGGTATTATTTGCTGTTTTTCTGATGAAACTGAACACGCTCATGGAAATAATCTTTTAAATGCGCTTCCATGCTGTGAATTTTTTGTTCCAGCGCATTAATTAAGACATCATCATTATTCATATCAAAAACGCGCTTCATTGCGAGGTCATCAATATATTCTTTTTGTTTCTCAGATAAATCAGCCATGTTGTAAAGCCTCTATTTTCAAAACCTATATAAGAAAGGATTATTTCACCAACCAAAAGCCTTGGTGATGCTGGTTCTCATTGTGCCTTAGTGAATACGGGATGAAAAGTGGAATTACGTTGCATCAAATAATGATGATTAGTGCTCCTAGTTTAAATATGAGAGATTAAACGCCTATCTGATTGGGTTAAGAATTATCACAATATTCTTATCGAATATAAGCTGATATCCTCCAGTAAGATAATAAATAACAGGGCAAAATAGTGAACAATAAACAACAATACCTTGATATTGCTGCTGGAAACGGGGAGAAAGAAGCCTCGATGATGGTGGCCATCCCTGCATCAGAGCTGACCTCCCTACAACTTGAACAGCGTCTGGAAGAGCAAACCTACTTTACTGAAGGGGAAATCGATTACCTGCCTGATGAAGAAGGCGGCGGTTTCTTCTTTAGCTGTAAACGTGGCGAAGAAGAGTTACGTTTTTACGTTTCGCTTGTGGAGAGCGACCCGGAATACACCATCAACCCGTATTTCGCGACAGATCCTATTAGCCAAGAACTTTACACGCAGGCAAGCAATGCGCCACAGGCCGTGGTGGTTGAATGCCTATTCCAAGAAAAGCCTTTAGTGAGCTACCTACAGCAGCTTAAAATTATCCAAATTTTAGTGCCTGATTTATTACTGGGCTTGGATATTTCTGCCGCAGGTAAAGTCTTTACCCGTGAATGGCTTAACTTCCAGCTGATCGACGATTTAATGCCAAGCATTGATTCTTTGTATGTGGTGCATGCCATTTACGATCATGATGAAAACTCAGAAGATTCAGCACCGACCAAATATTGGTTCCATACTCATGGGTTAGCCCGTTGTGGTTTATCGGAAGCGGAAATTATCATTCCACACCCGATTGCGTCTTATTATGGGATCCCTGAGTTGTTCTGGAGCTTTGTGAACAACAGCATTACCAACGGAAAAATCGACTTTAATGAGCCGATTTTCATTGGGCAAACACAAACCGGCTATGAATATTTAGTGGCGGTACCTTTTGAAGAAGGTCTCCTTCATGTAGGAACTTCCACACCGATCGATAACTTAAAACCGCTGGAAGAGATGAACTTCGAGTTTGGCGATATGAGCTCTGAGCGTTTTATGGGGGATTGGCACGACCGTGACGAATCTCACCAGCATCCATCCGTAATGTTATTCCGTGTCACGCAAGAAAACCCAACATTGGAAAGCTTCTTTGAAGGGTTTGAAGACCAAAATGCAATGATGTTTATGCGCACTGATGAAGAAACGGCGGATATGTCCAGCAAAGCCAGACTACGTTGGGAATACTTCACTCACATGCTCGATAACTATGGTCCAAAGCCAGTCGCACCGAAAAAAGGGCTATTTGCGAAGCTGCTCGGAAAATCGGAAGAAGAGGAAGAATCAGAGTGGCGCTTCTTAATTAAATGCGGCATTAGTTATCAAGATGAAGAGGGTGATGAAGGGCACGAACATATGTGGTTTGAGCCGTTGACATGGAACGGCGACCAGTTTGAAGGCCGTTTAATTAATCACCCATTCTATGTGGAAACCATGGAAGAGGGCGGTGTTTATCCGCTAACGCGTGACCATATCACGGATTGGACTATTTATTATCAGGACGGTAGCTATACTCCTGATACAATCTATAAACTTCTTAGTGGTGCTCAAGTGCATTAATCTATCTTGATTGACTAATGCGAATAGGGCACTGAATTCAGTGCCCTTTTTAATGAGTTAAATGTGACAATGACCCAACCTGAACTGTACCAATATGCCCTATTTTTACTTTCCAGACGCGATTATGGCAAAGCGGAGTTATTTGCCCGTATGAAGCGCCGTATGTATGAAAAAAATGAGGGGATTATCGATGAGCAGTTGATTGAAGGGGTGTTGGATAAACTGAGTGAGCAGCACTTTTTGGATGATGACCGTGTGGTATCACTGCTATTGCAAGGGTATTCGCGTAAAGGATATGGACCTTTGCGGATCAAACAAGAAATGCGGCAAAAAGGATTTGCCGAGACATTAGTCGAACACCATTTTGCTGAGCTTGATGTCGACTGGTTTGAAAAGGCAGCAGAAGTACGCAGTAAAAAATTTGGGGATGAAATCCCAACTGACTTTAAAGAGAAGGGTAAACAAATTCGTTATCTGCAATACCGAGGTTTTTTTGGTGACATGATATTTGAGTTATTCTCGCGCTAATTTTTGCAGTTAATCTTACATTATTTATGATGGTCATTATGTAGATAATCACGCCATTTAATATCGCTTAAATTACTATTATTTGGCTTTAGTTTAAATGTTTAATGCCCCTGAATTTCATTTCTTTTGCTTAGTCAAAAAATAATATTTTTTTGACTTGTGTTTTTATCTATTTCTAGATTAAAAATATTGTCCACTATGATCATTATCAGTGTATTTCGCTTTTTTTTTAGGCAGAGTACCACCAATAATTACAAAATGAGACGGGCAGGAGAAACACATGATTGAGCTCTTAATAGGCGTATTGGTCGCCGTTGGAGTTGGGCGCTATATAATAAAGGGTTACTCTGCAACTGGGGTATTAATGACGGGGGGTATTTTACTCCTAATTATTACTGCGTTAATGGGTAAAAGCATTTTACCAGAATCAGTGAAAGCAACGGGATGGCGCGTTACTGATATTCTGGAATACATCAAGTTCTTATTAATGAGCCGAGGTGGTGACCTCGGTATGATGATCATGGTGCTGTGTGGGTTTGCGTCTTATATGACTCACATCGGTGCGAATGACGTGGTGGTTAAAATTGCCTCCAAGCCATTAAAAATGATCAACTCCCCATACTTATTGATGGTTGCGGCGTATATTGTTGCTTGCTTGATGTCACTGGCAGTTTCATCGGCAACAGGTTTAGGGGTGTTATTGATGGCAACCCTGTTCCCTGTGATGGTTAACGTTGGGATCAGCCGTGGCGCAGCGGCGGCTATCTGTGCGTCACCAGCCGCTATCATTCTAGCACCAACGTCTGGAGACGTTATCTTAGCGGCGAAAGCAGCGGAAATGCCTCTGATTGATTTTGCATTCAAAACCACACTGCCTATCTCCATTGCTGCCATTGTTGCGATGTCAGTGGCTCACTTCTTCTGGCAGCGTTTTCTGGATAGAAAAGAGCACGTCAAAACCGAAATGCTGGATGTGAATGAAATTAAAACCCACGCACCAGGTTTCTACGCGATTCTACCATTTACTCCAATCATCGGCGTATTAGTGTTTGATGGTAAATGGGCGCCTGAGCTACATATCGTCACTATTATTGTTGGCTGTATTATTATGGCTGCAATCATTGAGTTCATTCGTAGCTTCAGTGCAAAACACGTCTATGGTGGCTTAGAAGTTTGCTATAGAGGTATGGCTGATGCGTTTGCAACTGTCGTGATGCTGTTAGTGGCAGCCGGCGTATTTGCTCAGGGTCTAAGCACCATCGGCTTTATTAAAGGCTTGATCGACTTAGCACAATCCTTTGGTTCTGGCGCGATTGTGATGATGATTGCGCTGGTGGTGATCACTATGTTAGCGGCGATGACCACTGGTTCTGGTAACGCACCATTCTACGCATTCGTTGAATTGATCCCTCACTTAGCGAAGCAAATGGGCGTCAACCCAGCTTACCTTGTCATTCCAATGTTACAGGCATCTAACTTAGGTCGTACATTATCACCGGTTTCTGGGGTGGTGGTTGCGGTATCGGGGATGGCGAAGATTTCACCGTTTGAAGTGGTGAAAAGAACCTCGGTTCCTGTATTAGTTGGGCTTATCGTTGTTGTGATTGCTACCGAGATTTTAGTGCCAGTCTATTTGTAACAAAATAGGTATTTACCAAACAAAAATGGCTAGAAATTATTCTAGCCATTATGTTGCTGACAAAGAGGGACAAAAGCGTGGTTTTTCCCTCTTTGTGTTATCAGGCGAAAATCAATGAATTGATTTTCCTTGTTAATTCTACAACCCAAAAGAGCCATTTCCAACCCTGATGGGTTTGGAAATGGTCTGATGGCTAGAAATTATTCTAGCCATTTTTTTATCGATATTTATTTCGGTTAAAACTTAGGTTCAAAAGAAAAAAACTCTACGCTTTTTTGATGTGGTGTTTTGGTATTTTCAATCAAATGATAAAAATTTATTTGCGATTATTAACAAATTGTCATTTTTTTAAATTCAGATATGAGATCTACACCAAAAAGCCAGAAAGATTAATCAAAATAAGCTAGTTGCTCTAACGCATTTAATGCAAAATTCGCCGCATCTTTTTTTATCCATTTTAAAACGATGAAGTGACGGTATGAGCACAATAAAAACCGCAGTAAACACGACAGACAAACCTGCCAGTAAGTGGACTTATAAAGACTTCACTTGGGTATTATCTCTTTTTGGTACCGCCGTTGGTGCGGGTGTTCTTTTTCTGCCAATTAAAGCTGGCGCGGGTGGTTTCTGGCCATTAGTTGTATTAGCTTTAATTGCAACGCCAATGATTTGGTTAGCTCATAAAGGGTTAGCGCGTTTTGTTTTATCGGCTAAGAAACACGATGCTGATATTACCGATACTGTGGAAGAACATTTCGGTAAAACAGGTGCGAATATCATTACTTTTGCTTATTTCTTTGCGATTTACCCAATCGTATTAATTTACGGCGTGGGTATCACTAACACAGTAGACTCATTCTTAGTGAACCAAATTGGTATGGACCCACTGCCACGTTGGTTGCTGTCTGGTGTGTTAATTGCAGCAATGACCGCAGGTGTCGTATTCGGTCGTGACTTAATGCTGAAGCTCACTTCTATGATGGTTTATCCATTAGTCTTCATCTTATTAGCACTGTCTCTGTACCTGATCCCTGAGTGGAATACGTCGATGTTAGAAGTCGCACCAGATTGGAGCGCAATGCCGATTGTTGTCTGGATGGCGATTCCTATCATCGTATTCTCTTTTAATCACAGCCCAATCATCAGCCAGTTTGCAAAAGACCAACGTCAGCAATTTGGCGACCAAGCTGTGATTAAAACTGACATGATCACTGGCGGCGCAGCATTTATGCTAACTGGCTTCGTGATGTTTTTCGTATTCTCTGTGGTTCTGTCACTGAGTCCTGCTGAGTTAGAAATCGCGAAGAAAGAAAATATCAGCGTGTTATCCCACATTGCGAACATTAACCCATCACCAATCCTGTCTTACTTAGGTCCTATCGTGGCATTCGCAGCTATCGTTTCTAGCTACTTTGGTCACTTCTTAGGTGCGCACGAAGGTCTGGTTGGATTAGTCAAATCGCGCTCTTCAGTTTCTGTGAAGAAAATTGAGTTAATCTCTTTACTGTTCATTGTAATCACCACTTGGATCGTCGCGATTATCAACCCAAGTATCTTAGGTATGATTGAAACCATGGGTGCCCCAATGATTGCGGCAATCCTGTTTATCCTGCCAGTTGTGGCGATGCGTATCGTGCCTGCAATGAAACCGTTTAGTACCTCTAAGCCAGCGCAAATCTTTACGCTGCTATGCGGCTTAGCATCAATTACCTCTGTGATTTATGGCGCGTTCGCGTAATTAAATTCAGTTGTACCGAAACCCATATTGCTTCGGCAATATGGGTTTTTTTGTTTCTAATGCGGTCTTATTTATTTTATGAATAACTTTAGATGAAATTATTTCAAGTCTAGATGGTTGTGCGAGGAATTTACTTGGGGGATATTGGAAAGGACTGCCGTGAAATAATAAGTACCGTGAAATAAAAACAAGAACCCATTCAATTGGCAGTGCGGGTATAACAAGGATAACTCAATGAAATTAGAAACATTATCAATCCACGCAGGCTATTCTCCAGACCCTACAACCAAGTCTGTCGCGGTGCCTATTTATCAAACCACCTCTTATGCATTTGACGATACACAGCATGGCGCAGATCTGTTCGACTTAAAAGTTGTAGGTAATATCTATACCCGCATTATGAACCCGACCAACGATGTGCTAGAAAAGCGCGTTGCTGCCCTTGAAGGGGGAATTGCTGGGCTGGCTGTGGCTTCGGGCATGGCAGCTATCACCTATGCAATTCAAACCATTGCCCAAGTCGGCGATAACATTGTTTCGGTGGCAAAACTGTATGGCGGTACGTACAACTTACTGGCGCATACTCTACCGCGCCTTGGTATCGAAACCCGGTTTGCTGAACACGATGATTTAGCCGCACTAGAAGCCCTGATTGACGAGAAAACAAAAGCCGTTTTCTGCGAATCTATCTCTAACCCTGCGGGCTTCATTGTTGACCTTGCCGCGCTGGCGGAGGTCGCTCATCGCCATGGCGTACCTCTGATTGTCGATAATACCGTAGCGACTCCGTATTTATGCCGCCCATTCGAACACGGTGCGGATATTGTGGTGCACTCGTTAACCAAATATATCGGTGGTCATGGCACCTCAATCGGCGGAATGGTGATTGATTCAGGTAAATTCCCATGGGCAGAGCACGCAGAGCGTTTTTCTCTGCTGGTTGAGCCGGATATCGCTTATCACGGTGTCAGCTATACAGAGCACTTCGGTGCGGCGGCGTTTATTGCGCGTTGCCGCGTGGCACCGCTGCGTGGAACGGGAGCAGCATTATCGCCATTTAACGCCTTCTTGATCTTACAAGGTCTGGAAACGCTCGCGTTAAGAATGGAGCGCCATACTGAAAACGCAGTGAAAGTGGCACAATTCCTCGAAAACCATCCGCAAGTGGCATGGGTAAAATATGCGGGGCTACCAAGCAACCCTGAGCACGCACTTGCGCAAAAATATATGCAAGGTAAACCTGCTAGTATTATGTCTTTTGGGATCAAAGGGGGGCAAGAAGCGGGGGCGCGTTTTATTGATGCACTGAACCTGATTGTTCGCTTGGTCAATATTGGCGATGCAAAATCATTAGCTTGCCACCCAGCATCGACCACCCATCGTCAATTAAATGATGCAGAGCTAGCTCGTGCAGGAGTATCGCGCGATATGATCCGTTTATCCATTGGTATTGAACATATCGATGACATTCTTGCTGACTTAATCCAAGCCTTGGATGCAGCCAAGTAAATCTTGTTAAGTAGCTACCGATAAATAAAGGCGGTTATTGTGAAGAATATATTGCAATAACCGCCTTTATTGTTACCTGCGTGATTAACTGTTGGGTTTTATTCTTCTTCCTAGAATTAATAACTATTCGCAAGCGGCATCGTTTTTTAATTTATTTTTCATTCTGTTAAAAATAAATGGAAATCGCTGAACTATTGTTTTTTAATCGAGTCTTAACAAGCAGCTCATCCTGTTATCTTAATGTTGAAATAAAAGATTCATTTATTGATTGTTTATCTCATATGGATGTATGAAATACGAAAATGTTTATTGGTTTATACTGGGTTTAGTCGAACTAATGATAATAGAACCCTGATTTTATCAATCAAAAGTGCCTGAAGCTTCGGCGCAAATAATAATTATTAAATATTTATGACAATAATGGTTGAGATTAAATGATGATGGCAAATAATAAAGTTGCCTACTTTAAGTGGTGCCTATTATTCGGTTTTGTACTCATAACCTATTTTCTTCCTCTCAATGGGCGCATGCTATGGCAGCCCGATGAGCTACGCTATGCAGAAATCAGCCGTGAGCTGATATTAAGTAGCCATTGGAGCGTGCCTGAGCTGCTTGGTATCCGCTATTTTGAAAAGCCGATTTTTGGTTATTGGGTCGGTTCTTTCTTCCAAATGTTATTTGGTGAAAACAATGTCTCGGTTCGGTTAGGTGTGGTGTTTAGCACCCTTATCAGCGGGTTATTTGTTTATCTTAGTGCAAAGATGGCATGGAAAAATAAAGATCTCGCGTTTAATGCGGTGCTTATTTATCTTTCCATGTTTATGATTTTGACCATTGGGACTTATAACATCCTTGACCCAATTGTGACCGCCTTTATTACGATGATTATCTTCTTTTTCCAATGGGGGATAACCACGACACAACGCGCTCATAAATTGTATGCCTATATTCTGATTGGCGTGGCATGCGGTTTAGGCGTTATGACAAAAGGCTTTTTAGTTTTAGTGCTTCCCGTTTTAGTGTGTTCCGTTAGCGCAATTTACTTTAAAAAGTTCAAAGACGTCTGCCTGTACGCATTAATTTCGATTCTTGTTGCCGTGTTAGTTTGCTTACCGTGGGCGCTTACTATTGCAAGCCTAGAGCCAGATTATTGGAGTTACTTTTTCTGGGTTGAGCATATTCAGCGTTTTATGGCGGATAACGCACAAAACAAATCTCCGTTCTGGTTCTATATGCCGATTTTGTTGGCGGCGGTGCTTCCGTGGTTAGGTTACCTCTTCTCATCCATTGCACACGCAGTTCGCGCGAGAGGCATGAACCTCTATTTCTTATTGTGGGCGGCGCTACCTTTCCTGTTTTTTAGTGTGACAAAAGGGAAGCTTCTCACCTATATTCTGCCGTGCATCGCACCCATCGCGATTTTGATGGCATCCTATTTGCAGCAGGTTTTAACTCAGAATAAAGTGGCTACCATTCGCCTGAATGCACTGATAAACATCACGTTGGGTATCGCGGCGGCAGGGGCATTTATTGCATCACCTTATTTCCCTAAAATGAATTTATATCAAGGGGATGAAAGCTACAAAATGTGGATTGCCGCAGGGGCATTTCTGTTTTGGGCTGTGATGGGTGTAGTGTCATTTAACCGCAAATTCTGGTCATGGGCAGCCGCCTGTACGTTAGTACTCAGCCTCAGTATTGGGCATGTGATCCCTAAATATATTGAGAGCAATAACACCCCGCAAGGCGTGTTAACAAAATACCAAGATCAGCTACAAAACCGCGCGGTACTTTTAACTAACAATGTGGGATTAGGCACTGCATTGGCTTGGGTACTCAAACGCGATGACATTACCATGCTGTATCAAACGGGTGAGCTAGGCTACGGGCTGAATTACCCAGATGCGGAAAATCGTTTTTACCGTTTAGAGCAGCTACCAAGCTTGTTGGCGAGCCAAAATAACCGCAACGTTGCGGTGGTGGTTGATGCTTCGCAAAATGAAGTCATTGATGCTTTACCGGGTACGCCAATCATTATTAAAGAAGGTAAGTTAGTGATGGCTTTCTATGAAGGTCAGTAAATTAACAGCCTGATAATAGCTTGAAGAAGAGCCGCACTACGAAAGTATGAGGCTCTTCTTTCTGTTGATTAGAGTATTAATTCAAACATCGCTGAGAACACTATTTACGCCATCGGTTAGTTGGGTCTGAGCGCGTTTTCCATACCGGATAAGGATGATAAATCATCATCATTGCCACACTGTTGCTCATAGGATTAGCCACAGAACCTGCTGATTTGCTGTCATGAACTGACCGTTTATCATGAACGCTTCGCTTTTCCTTGCGAACGGGAACAAGTGAAAGATGGTTTAACGATGATAAATTCATGGTGCCGTCTCCTCAGAGTGTTTAATTAAACGGTTAGCTTCGGCCAGCTCATAACGTCTTGGGGTTAACGCTGTTGCGCTGTGATTACGTGCGAGCACGGAATAGATAGTTGGCAACACAAACAGGGTAAATAGCGTCCCCACCAACATGCCTGTGACAATCACCAAACCCAGCCCAAAGCGGCTATTTGCTCCAGCGCCAGTCGCGAACAGAAGAGGAACTAAACCGATAACCATTGCTGCCGTCGTCATCAAAATTGGGCGTAAACGGATTTGTGCTGCTTTTAAAATGGCATGGCGTTTATCTAACCCTTCGTTAGCTTGCAGCTCATTGGCAAACTCCACCATCAAGATCCCGTGTTTACTGATTAGCCCGATCAAGGTAACTAAGCCAATTTGGGTATAAATATTGAGGGTGGCATAACCCAATGCCAGCGGAATCAAGGCACCACAGATAGAAAGCGGAACGGTAATTAAGATAATCAACGGATCTACTAAACTTTCATACTGCGCTGCGAGCACTAAATAGATAATGAGCAGCGCCGCCATAAACGCGAAGGCGAGGGTGTTTCCTTCTTGTTTATATTGGCGCGAATCAGATTGCCAATCATGGCTAAAACCAGCGGGTAGTTCGCTGGCTATCTCATCGAGATACGCCACTGCTTGCCCTATGGTAACGCCCGGTGCAGGGATCCCTTGGAAAATAGCCGCATTTTGCTGATTAAACTGAGACAGTTTATTAGGCTCTACTTGCGTTGAAATATCCACCACCGTCGACAGCGGGATCATGCTGCCATCTTCGGACTTAACATAATGGCGGGATAACGCTTCAGGCGTCAGTCGCTGGCTGCGTAGGCTTTGCGGGATCACATCATAAGAGCGCCCATCCATGCCAAAGCGGTTGATATAATTCTCACCCACCAGCAACGTTAAGGACTCACCAATATCCTGCATGCGAATGCCTAAACTGTTGGCTTTCGAACGATTAATCCGCACCTCAACCACAGGGTTGTTATAGTCGAGATCGCTATCGACCACCATAAACAGACCACTTTCACGCGCTTGCTGTTTAATCTCTTCCATAGTGCGATACAGTACCGGATAATCTTGCGGGCTTTTTAGCACCATCTGAATAGGCAAACCGCCCGTCGAACCCGGTAATGCAGGTAACTGGAATACAAAGATACTGTTACCTTCCACATCGCCAACACGATTTTGTAAATCCGATTGGATCGCCGACGCAGGTCGCTCTCGCTGCTCCCAAGAGGTTAAGTTTGTTCCTCCGAAACTGGCTGATGGGCCATCGGTACCGTTAATAATCCACGTACTTTCGGTTTCGGGTAGCTCCATAAACACATCGTGTAATTTACGGGAGAAACGCTCCACATACTCAAGGTTGGCATATTGCGGAGATTTAATCGCCGTTAAGACGCTTGATTGGTCTTCAACAGGCGCCAGCTCTCGTGGCGCGGATTGATACAACATTGGCAGGCTGATCACGACACCGACAGCTAAAATTCCGGTGATCCAGCGGTTCTTCAATGAGAAATTCAGCACCGCCGTATAGTAATGGGCAAGGGTCTCGAAGAAGGTTTCTGCCATTCGCGCCATGCGCCCTTCATTCTGTTTTGAGTTCAACATAAACGAACTCATCACCGGAGAAAGGGTTAACGCCACGATGCCAGATACAATCACCGCACCCGCTAATGTGAGCGCAAACTCTTTAAATAATGCCCCTGTTAATCCAGACATTAAGCCAATCGGTGCATACACCGCAGCGAGGGTAATGGTCATCGCGATAACGGGACCTGCTACCTCACGGGCGCCGATCAAGGCTGCCAAAACAGGGGATTTCCCCTCTTCAATATGGCGATGCACGTTTTCTACCACCACAATGGCATCATCCACCACCAACCCAATCGCCAGCACCATCGCCAGTAAGGTCAGCAAGTTAATACTAAAGCCGAACGCCATCATCAATGCCGCCGCACCTAGCATGGACAGCGGAATGGCAAGAATGGGAATAATCACGCTGCGAATCGAACCAAGGCACAAATAAATCACGGCGATAACAATTAGTAGGGCTTCAACAAGGGTATGGATCACTTGGTCGATGGAGGCTTTAATAAACCGTGAAGTTTCAAAGGCCATTTCCACTTTTACCCCCGGCGGCAGGGTTTTGATGATATCTGGCATTAACTTATTCATGCCATCTACAATCACCAGCGGGTTACCGGTTGGCGTGGCAAACAAACCTAAGTAAATGGCAGGTTCCCCATTCATTAAGCCACTGGTTTCTGTAGATGCTGCCCCCAGCTCAATGGTACCCACATCCTTTAAGCGCACCAATCCGTTACCATCATTGCGGATCACCAAATCGCGAAATTCATCCACATTGGTTAAATCGGTGTTCACATACACGTTAGAAATGACAAACTCACCCTTTACCTTACCGGGAGCTGCTTGATAGTTATTTTGGCGCACCGCTTGGGCGACCTCAGCCGCTGAAATGCCGCGACCAGCGAGCTTATCCGCATCCAGCCATAAACGCATCGCCAGTTGTTGCCCGCCAAATACTTGCACTTTCGCTACGCCATCAATGGCGGAATACATTGGTTCTACCACGCGGGAAAGGTAATCGGTTAGTGCGGGAATCGAAAGTTCGGTACTGGAAAAACCAATATAAGCGACGGCAGTGGACTCTCCTGAAGAGAGCTCAATCACAGGGTCATAGGCCTCTTTCGGTAACTTATAACGTACTTGGTTCACCTTCGCCATCACTTGGGTGAGAGCTTGGGTTGAATCGCGGTTTAGCTCCATGCGAACCGTCACAAGGCTGCTGCCTTGAACGGATGATGAGGATAGGTAATCAACCCCTTCAACGGAAGAGACCGCCTGGGCAATCGGCTGAGTCACAAACCCCTGCATCAATTTTGCCGATGCACCTGGATATTGCGTGGTAATAGTGATGGTTGAACTTTCTAATTGAGGATATTGGCGAATGGGTAATTTGCTCAGCGCAAACAGCCCGATCAATACAATCAAGGCACTGACGACTAAAGCCAATACCGGTCGGCGCACAAACAAGTCCGTAAATTTCATAGTACTGTCCTTAGGAACCTTGCGGGGTTTCAGATAATGTATTTTGAGCGACAGGGGTAATAGCAGAGCCATTATTCAGGCGTAGCTGCCCAGAACTGACCACTTGGTCGCCCTCCGCAAGTCCATGTTCAATTTCGATATTGCCATCAAAACGTTGCCCCGTTTTCACGGAAACGCGTTTGACCGTCATGGCGTCCCCAGTCCCTTCAGCGATAAATACCGTATCTCCGTAAGCAGTGTAGGTGACCGCCGTTTCAGGAATGGTCAACACCGCATTGTTGGCTTGTCGCACCACGGTGACATTGGCGTACATACCTGCTTTTAGCTTGCCATTGCTGTTATCCAGCGTAGCTTGCAACGCAATTGTTCGGGATTTGCCAATCAACGGATCAATCGCCGTCACTTTGGCAGGGAATGGGGTTTCGGGGTAAGCATCGACGGTGATATCTACCACTTGCCCTTGATGCAATTCCGGGGAGGCTTGCTCATCCAATGAGAAATTCAGCTTCAACGTTTGGGTATCCACAAGGCTGGCTATCGCTTCACCAGGACTAAGGTATTGCCCTTCATGGACTTGGCGAATACCAATCGTGCCATCGAATGGGGCATGAATGGCTTTTTGCGCAATCAGTGCTTGGGTCTGCTGAATCAGCCCTTGTGCCATATCGCGCTCGGCACGGGTACTATCCACCTGCGCTTCTGCCACTAAATGTTGCGCAGACAGAGAACGGGTTCTGTCATATAGGCGGGCAGCATTGCGGTATTGTGCTTGATAGCGAGCTAAATCTGCACGTTCCACCGCATCATTGAGCTGCACCAGTAATTGCCCTTTTTTGACCTGTTGACCGGATTCAAAACCAATTTTGGTGATGCGCCCACTGGTTTCTGCGGCTACAAACACCTGACTACCCGCTTCTAATTCCCCCACACCGTAAAAAGTGCGTGGAGCATTAGCCAAGGTGACGGGAGCAAGAGCCACTTTCACTGGAGGATACTGATAAGCCGCTTGTGGCTTATCGTCTGAGCTGGCGTAAGTCGAGTAAATGGCGGCTCCCCCACCTACGGAGAGAAGCCCTGCACATAGCAAAGTTAGCGTTTTTTTATTCATTATCATTGGCATCTTAAATTGACAATTAAAGAGGCTGGCACTATAAAACCTTAAGTTAAGTTGAGGTCAATAGGGGGAAAGAAGAAATGGTGGGTAAAACCATGAATACGATAAAAACGCGAAAAATTGCCGCTGAAAAGGTGGATTTTTCACGGGCACTGACGGTAGGAGAAGTGGCTAAGCGCGCAGGCGTTCCGGTTTCTACCGTACATTTCTATGAGGCGAAAGGGCTGATTCAAAGTACCCGAACACAAGGGAATCAACGGCGTTTTCCACCTGTGGTTTTACGCTACATTGCCATTATCAAAGTGGCACAAAGCACAGGTATTCCCCTCAAAGAGATCCAAGATGCACTGGGTCAGTTTCCGGCAAACAGCAAGTTGACCGCGGAAGAGTGGAAAGGGATGTCAACGGAATGGAAAAGTTCATTAGATAGACGAATCAAACAGTTAACTCGGTTGCGCAATGAGTTGGATCACTGTATTGGTTGTGGTTGTTTGTCTCTCAAAGATTGCCCATTGCGCAACCCTGAAGATATCTTAGGTCATCAGGGTTCGGGCGCCCAAATCCTCGAACGTCCTTAAATCACACTTTTCACTATCTGGATAGCCACGGCAAGATGTGGCTATTTGTTCTGTATTATCATCATGTTATTAAATAAATAGCCGCGCTGTGTGGATAATCTTTGCGCATATGGGCTACAGGCTTTTGCCTTTTTTGCGTAATGATTCGTCATGTTAATTTTTTGTGAACGAATGAGAGCAAAGAGGGCACAGTGATGAAAGGTCTGAATAATAAAATTGCCATCGTGACGGGTGGTGCAACCAAAATCGGCGCAACCGTGGCAAAAATCTTATGTTCCTATGGGGTCAAAGTCACCATTTTTGATATCGACAAAACCAATGGGGAAATTGTGGCGCAATCGGAGCCCAACATTGATTTTCTACCCGTAGATATCACTGATGACCAACAGTTAAAGCAAGGTATTGACCGCGTTGCGCAAAAATATGGTCAACTCGATTTTTTGGTTAATCTGGCCGCCACCTATCTGGATGACGGTCAAGCCTCTTCACGTCAAGACTGGCTAACGGCATTAAATATCAATGTGGTGAGCGCCGTGATGGCAGCGCAATTTGCCAAGCCTCATCTAGCCAAAGCGGGCAAAGGGGCAATTGTTAACTTTACCAGTATCTCCTCTTCGGTGGCGCAAACGGGTCGCTGGCTCTATCCCGCATCGAAAGCTGCCATGCTAGAAGTGACGCGTAGCCAAGCGATGGATTATGCCCCCGACGGTATTCGCGTCAATTCTGTTTCCCCCGGTTGGACATGGTCTCGGGTGATGGACGAATTGACGGGTGGCGATCGCCAAAAAACCGACCGTGTCGCGGCGGATTATCATCTTTTACAACGTGTTGGCGACCCTGAAGAGGTGGCTCAAGTTGTGGCATTCCTACTGTCTGAGCTAGCGAGTTTTGTCACTAGCGCAGATTACGCGGTCGATGGTGGATACTCCGCCATGGGACCTGAACAGGCGAAACCCGCCATTCCCCGTCTTGCTGAATAAGACACCCTGATTTTAATTTTATCGAGGAATTCACTATGCGTCGTATTGCAATCGTAGGTGGTGGTCAGGCGGGTATGCCATTGGCATTAGGGCTGCTGGACAAAGGTTATGACGTGACGGTTGCCACCAATCGTACTCCAGATGATGTGAAAAATGGTCGCGTGATGTCCAGCCAATGTATGTTCGATATTTCGCTGCAATTTGAGCGCGATTTAGGGATCAACTTCTGGGAAGACAAATGTCCGCCAGTAGAAGGTATTGGTTTTACTGTCCCGCATCCTGAAAAGGCAGGTGAAAAAGCCATTAGCTGGCGCTCACGTATCGATAATTATGCTCAAGCCGTTGATCAGCGGATCAAAATGCCTTACTGGCTGGAGTTATTTGCCGCTCGCGGTGGCAACTTGATGATTGAGGATGTGGGCGTTGCCGAGTTAGAGAAACTCGCCGAAACTCACGATTTAGTGATTTTAGCGGGAGGAAAAGGGGAAATCGTTAAGCTGCTAGAACGTGACCCTATCCGTTCTCCGTATGATAAACCTCAGCGTGCGTTAGCGCTCACGTACGTTCACGGCATGCTGCCAACTCCTGAATTTTCACAAGTTTCATTCAACCTGATACCGGGTGTGGGGGAATATTTTGTGTTCCCATCTCTAACCAATAGCGGCGACTGCCACATCATGGTTTTTGAAGGTGTACCGGGTGGGCCGATGGATCAGTGGGGAGAAGCACGTACACCACAAGAACATTTGGCCTACAGCAAAAAAATCATCGATACCTATTTACCGTGGGAAGCAGAGCGCTGCCGCCATGTGGAGTTAACTGACGAAAATGGCATTCTGGCGGGGCGCTTTGCCCCAACAGTCCGTAAGCCAGTTCTCACGCTGCCATCAGGCAAAATTGTCTTTGGTTTAGGGGATGCATTAGTGACCAACGATCCACTGACTGGACAAGGATCGAATAACGCCACGAAAGCCAGCAAAGTCTACTACGACGCTATTTTAGCCCGTGGTGACAAGCCGTATACGGCGGAGTGGATGAACGACACGTTTGAGCAATTCTGGAAATACGGTCGCCATGTGGTGGAGTGGACGAATGCTCTATTGGCGCCGCCACAGCCGCATGTTCTTAATGCATTAGGCGCAGCGCAACAACTGCCAACCTTAGCGCACACCATCGCGAACGCCTTTAACTATCCGCCAGTTCTTGCACCATGGTGGCATGATGCCCATGCCTGCGATGCCTATATTCAATCGCTGATGCAAGAAGAAGTTCGCGCTTCGTAGGAGAAATCAGTATGTCGATGATTGCAGAGGACACGCTTATGTGCGAAAGCGAATGGGGTCATACCGAGTTTGAATCGAAAACCTTACGCAATTTACTAGGCTGCTACCCCACAGGGGTAGCAGTTGTGACCACTCGCACCCCTGATGGACGTGACGTTGGATTGACCATCAACTCATTTGCGTCACTGTCGCTCGACCCGCCTTTGGTGCTATGGAGTTTAGTTAACCATTCGCCCAATCTCGCGGTATTTCGTGATTGCCAACATTTCACGATCAATATCTTAGGCAAAGATCACCAAGAGTTAGCAATGCGTTTTGCTAATCCTCGAATCGAAAACAAATTCGAAGATGTAGCCGTACACATCACGCCAGAAGGGATCCCCGCCTTACACGGCGCGATCGCCACCTTAGTGTGTGAAAACCACAAGCAAGATCATATTGGAGATCACTTATTGATGGTGGGGCATGTACGCCGTATCGGCAGTGAAACAGGCAAGCCTTTAGTTTTCCACGGCGGCACATTTACCGCTCTACATGAAGCGCAATAGGCGCAGGAGATAGTATGGAACAGCAAACTTTGATGTCATTTGCCAGCGAGTTACAAAAAGGCAATATTCAGATTATCGACCTGACACAAACCTTATCGCCTTCATTTCCGGCATTGCAACTGCCCGCTGAGTTTGGGCAAGTGTGGTCATTCAAAATGGAGCAAATTTCCCGTTATGATGAGAATGGTCCCGCTTGGTATTGGAACAATTTTAGCTGCGGTGAACACACCGGCACCCACTTTGATGCTCCCATTCATTGGATCAGTGGTAAAGATCAGCCAAAAAACACCGTTGATACCATCCCGCTACACCACTTTATTGCCCCAGCGGTAGTGGTTGATGCAAGTAAAGAAGTCGCGCAAAACCCCGATTGGGTCTTAACTGTGGATTTCCTGCAAAAGTGGGAAGAGAAACACGGCAAAATTCCAAAAGCGGCATGGGTTTTACTACGTACAGATTGGTCGAAAAAGTCCGATAACCCAGAAGCGTATGTGAATATGCGCGAAGATGGCGCTCACACGCCGGGTCCTTCTCAAGAAGCGGTTGAATGGCTTATCCATCAGCGTGATGTCAAAGGTTTTGGGGTTGAAACTATCAATACGGATGCGGGGCAATCTTACAGCTGGCCAGTGCCATACCCGTGCCACACGCTAATGCACGGCAACAATAAATACGGTCTGCAATGCTTGAAAAACCTCGACCAACTACCGGCTACTGGAATGGTGATCGTCGCTGCGCCTCTGAAAATTGAAGGCGGTTCGGGCAGCCCATTACGCGTGCTTGCGCTGGTGGGGTGAGGTATGGCGACCTTATCCAATCCCCAAGTGATCGTGGTCGGCAGCGGGATGAATTCGCTGATGTGCGCCGCCTTATTGGCGGTGCGTGGGAAATCGGTTTTGGTTCTAGAACGTAACGATCGCTTTGGCGGTTGTATTCGTACCGAAGCGTTATTTGAAGGCTACACTCACGACTTACTTTCATGCTGGTATTCACTGTTCGTTGGTAGCCCAGGCTACCAAGAGTTAGCGCCATTGCTTCAACAACAGGGTTTGGAGTTCGCGCAATGCGATTATTCCACTGGATTGGTGCAACCTGATGGCAAATCTGTGGCATTAAAGCGGGATATTGCGCAGGCTGCTAAGCAGCTAGATGCTATCGCCCCCGGAGATGGCTTAGCGTTTCGTCAAATGGCAGAAAAACTGTTTAGCGAAGATGCCGCACTGACATTTGGTTTATTAGGGCAAAACCCCTACAGCGGCGGCATGTTCAAGTTGCTGTTTTCCGAGTGGCGCAAACGCGGTGTTGATGGCTTGCTGGATTTTGCTAAATCTGGCATGGAAAGTTTTCGTCGCTGGTCTGAGCGGGAATTACAGCATGATTTTAGCCGTGCGTTGATGGCGCCGTGGGTGCTGCATACGGGGTTAGGGCCTGATGAAGCCAGCTCGGCGCTGATTGGTAAACTGACGTTTGCCGCGGTTGTGGCGGGTGGAATGCCCGTTGTCAAAGGTGGCAGCTATCGGATTGTCGATGCGTTTGCCAAAGTGATTGAGCAACATGGTGGTGAGTTACGTACCAACGCCCATGTGGAGAAGATCATTACACAAGGCAGCGGTAAAAATAGCCGTGCCACAGGGGTTCGTGTGAATGGGCAGTTTATCCCTGCGAGTGAAAGTGTGGTGTGCAACGTAACGCCAACCCAGTTATATGGCGGCTTGCTTGATGAGGTTTCACCACAAGTGAAGCAGCGGGCGAAAGGTTATCGTTATGGTCGCGGTGGGATGCAAATCCATTTTGCGCTAAGCGCGCCGCCACCTTGGTGTAACCCTGAATTACTGAATGTGCCGTTGGTTCATTTCACAGAGAGCATGGAACAAGTGTGCTTATCTGTCACGCAAGCCAATAATGGCTATCTACCTGATCGCCCGACGTTTGGGATCGGTCAACCGACCACATTAGACCCAAGTCGTGCCCCTGAAGGCGGGTGGATCTTGTGGATACAAATGCAGGAACTGCCTCGCCATCTTAAAGGGGATGCAGCGGGAGAAATTGCGATCCCTGAAGATGGCCGTTGGAATGATGCGGTGCGTGAAGCAGTTGCCGATCGCATTCAGCAGCGTTTAGAAATGGTGATGCCGGGGGTGTCTGATTTGATAGTCGGTCGTAAAGCAATTTCCCCAGCCGATCTTGAGCGTTATAACTGCAATCTGGTGGGGGGGGATCCTTATTCAGGAACCTGTTCGCCAGATCAATTCTTTTGGTTGCGACCGTTTGCCGCTTCAGGGCAGACCAAAGCGCATCAAACAGCAGTCAAAAATCTGTTCCATATTGGGGCATCAACCCATCCGGGCCCCGGTCTTGGCGGGGGCTCTGGGTATTTAGTTGCTGAGAAATTAGCAGCGAAGAAAAAGCGGTAATAGAGAATGGGCCTGAATCAATTCAAGGCAAGACAAACACAGCAAACATACAAGTAAACATCAAAGTAAACATATAAAAAATATCATAAAACCACTACAGCGGCAGGTAAATGATGAATAAAGAAATGGTGAATAAGCTGCTCGTCGGCTCGTGCTTGGGTGCACTGTCATTTGGTGCTGTCGCAACAGAAGGGGGCGGTCTTGGGATCTACCCTGATGGGCTAGAAAACTTTATGTCTGGCGCACTGCCACCGCAAGGTGTCCATGTGTTGGTCTATGGTGGAAATGCCCACTATGACAGTGTTCGCGACAACAAAGGCGATAAAATTCCAATCCCCGGGTTTAGTGTGAATGTGAACGTACTCGCACCACGTTTTATCTGGGTAACAGACCAAAAAGTGTTTGGTGGCGATTTAGCGTTTCATACCATCCTTCCTTTGTTGGATGTGACGGCGAAGGCGGCGGGGAATAAAGAAACCAGTCGTGGACTCGGGGATATTACTTTTGGTCCCGCACTCGGTTTCCATCCTTCCGCTGACTTGCATTATGTCTTAGGGCTGGATGCTTACGCGCCAACCGGAAAATACAGTAAAACCGACCCATCAAGTTTAGGGAAAAATTACTGGGTATTACAGCCGGTGTGGGCAATCAGCTACATTCCTCCTGTCGGGGTGAATGCGGATTTAAAAATGATGTATGACTTTAACTTCCGTAACAATGATACGGACACGCGTTCAGGGCAAGCATTCCACGCCGATTATGCATTAGGCTGGGGCTTTGGTAATGGCTGGGTCGCGGGTGTTGGGGGTTATGGATTTATGCAAACCACCAATGACAGTGGTCCAAACTCAGCGCAAGGTAAGGCTCAAGCTTTCGCAGTCGGTCCTTCAATCCGTTATGCAAACCCACAAGGTTGGCTATTTACGGCGAAGTGGGAGAAGGATTTTTCTGTGAAAAACCGTCCTGAAGGTTCACAAATTTACCTCAAAGCGTCTATTCCGTTTTAATTCCTTCCTCCTCAATATTGGCAGCCGAAAGGCTGCTGATATTGAAGTACGTAATTCTTATTACCTATTTTCATTTTCAGGTGATAGTTGAGCCTTCCATATATGAAAAATGACCGTACAGCTTGCTAATCAGCCATACGGTCACTTTAACCTAGATAGGTTTTAATACGTGAATTTACGCTTTTTTCATACTTTGGCTTGGACTCTCTCCATAGCGTTGCTTATATTCTGCGCTAAACCGTCCCATGTGGGCGAATCCCCAGCGTAGTGCCACTCCTGTCACGCTGGTGGCTTCCCCTGACATCAATTCGGCTCTAACTCGCTCCATACGCAAATCACGTAAATATTGCATCGGGCTAATATCTAAAAACTCTTTAAAACCGGCATATAAACTGCGCAAACTGACACCAGCAATATGGGCGAGTTGTTCAACGGTAATCGGTTCATGGGCGTGTGCTTCGAGGTACTCTTGAACGCGGCGCACATGACGCGGGCGAATGGTGGCTCGGCGCATACCCGAATCTTCTAAATAATTATGCTGGTGGGTGGAAAGTAGGGTAACAGAAACCAACTGCTCTACTTGGGTGGTTATCAGTTTATGCTGCAGTAAATCAGGTGTACGTGTAGCGCATTCAACCAAATAATTCATCAACGTACGCCATGCAATACAAGACTGCCAAGCAAACCCTAATTCAAAAACTAATGGTTTCTCTAAGGTATGCCCAAGCTGCCCAACTAACGTACGCTCTAATAAAGAACGAGAAATTCGTAGCATAAATTGGTCATTGTCACTGTTCCAACGCATCACCGTAGACTCTTCTGGGCTAAGCAAAGAAGCCATTTGTGGTGTGGATTCTAAAGTTTTCCCGCCACTTTCGATAATTGCACTACCTGATAATGGCATTTGCACCAGGAAAAAATCTTCCAGTTGTCCAGGGGTGATAGCGACATCTGCCCCATAGCGTAGCCGGCTGAGAGAAATATCCCCCATTGGAATGTAATGCATGCGAGCATCAAGACGCTGATGCTGGTTAAGTAACTGAAATTGATGAGGCTTCATCACACGCCCCACCATAGATTTAATCTCTTCAGGATCAGCAGAACTGAATAATAATCGCTCAGAAGAACAGAGTTGGTTCTCTATCTGAGGTGCAGGTGCGTAAGGCCATGAATTGCTCAACATAAGGAGGTGCCTCCAAAGTAAACACTGTGACCTTGATAGGTTGCCTAGCGAGTGTCGCGATAAGCTAGGATCCTCGAGGGTCACTATGGGATATTTCGATATCTCATTGTTATTTTTTTATTATCTTCGACTTATTACACAGGTCGATTTTATTAACATTTTATTAAACAAATTTTAACCAATTACGCTTCGAACATAGCATAAAGGAATTTGCTTACCTAGCCATATTTGTGCAAAAACTATCCAGATACTGCAAAAAAATAGAGAGAATTCACTGAATGTGATTTCTATAACAAACTAAAAAATAAAGTTATTCTTATTAATTTTTAGTTATAAATATATGATTATTCATATTGTTTTGTAT
>NZ_JAERJY010000036.1:0-26826 GCF_018257375.1 Providencia sp. JGM181
TTTATATATTCTCTATTAACTATGATGAGGATGTGAATTCTAACCTTTGGTAGCAGTTAACTTATTGGATTATTCGGTAATTTATAAGCCACTAACATTTTGTTTTTAACTTATAAGCGATACCTACACCGGCCAGTAGAAGAGCCGCAATAAATAATGCCACGCCATTCCAACCATATGCCGACCAGAAAAAGCCACCCAATGTACCGGCAATACTGGAACCTGCATAATAGCTAAACAAATAGAGGGAAGATGCTTGTCCTCTTGCCCGTTTAGCGCGACGTCCCACCCAGCTACTTGCAACGGAATGCCCGGCAAAGAATCCGGTGGTCAATATTGTCATACCTAATAAAATGACCCAAATATTACTGTGATTACTGTGTAACGTCAAAATTACGCCGATTAACATCATCGCAATGGCAGCAATTAAAATTCGCCCAAAACCATGTTTCTGGGTCAAACTCCCCGTTTTAGTCGCACTGTAAGTTCCTGTTAAATAAATAACAGATAAGAATCCCACGACAGACTGACTAAAATTATAAGGCGATTCAAGTAAGCGGTATCCAATGTAGTTATACATGGTGACGAAGCCGCCCATCAAGATAAAGCCCTCAATAAATAACCAAGGTAATCCCGTATCGCGTAGATGTAAGTGTAAGTTAACCCAAAGGTTTCTAGGTTTCAGAGAACTCGCGCGAAAGTGTTGGGATGGTGGTAATAAGCGCCAGAATCCAATCGCGGCCAGCAACGCCAATGAGCCTAAAATAACCACAGCAACGCGCCATGAATAATAGTCGGCTATAACCCCAGTCATTAAACGCCCACTCATTCCCCCAATTGAGTTACCACTGATATATAAGCCCATCGACAGTGCAACATAGCTCGGGTGAATTTCTTCGCTCAAATAGGTCATGGCGACGGCGGCGACACCGCTAAGTGATAATCCCACTAATGCACGAGCGATCAAAATCCCTTGCCAACTTTCCATTATCGAGCTCATTAATGTAAAAAGTGCCGCACAAGTCAGGGAAATGACCATCACATTTTTACGACCAATTGCATCGGAAATAGGACCGGTGATCAGCAATCCCAATGCCATTAATCCGGTACTTAAAGAGAGTGATAAACTGGCCGTCGCTGGGGAAATATTAAAATCCGCTGACAACATTGGCAAAATAGGTTGTACAAAGTACAGCAACGCAAATGTTGCAAAACCTACAGTAAAAAATGACAGAGTGACACGCAGGTACAGAGCATCGTCCCGTTGAATATAATGTTTTTTCGGCTCTGTATTGGTCAAGGTTTTGGTTTGTTTTCCTTGGAGAGATTGGCTCGTTGAGAGGCTATTTGACTGCTGTTCCATGTAAATTCCTTGACGACTAAACGGACTTGATTTCGATCAAAGAATAGAAACTTTCTATTTTTTTGTCTAATATATTAATAATACATAATGATACATTTAAAATATCAATCAAATGAACATAGAATTACGCCACCTACGTTATTTTATTGCGGTTGCCGAAGAGCTACATTTTGGACGGGCAGCTGAACGCTTGCACATGTCTCAGCCACCACTAAGCCAACAAATACAGGCGCTTGAAGAAATGGTGAATGCCAAATTATTAGAGCGCAATAACCGCAATGTCGCCTTAACCCCAGCTGGCGCCATGTTTCTCAAAGAAGCCTACCAAATTTTAGGGCAGGTCGATGCCGCAGCGACCAAAGCGGCTCGGATGGAAAAAGGGGAACTGGGCGAACTGTCTATTGGTTTTACGTCAACAACGCCATTCATGCACAAAGTCACCATGAGCCTACGCCAATACCGAGAAGCATATCCTGATGTTTCTATTCATATGCATCAAATGAATACGAAGCAGCAAATCCCGCCTTTAGTGACCGGGCGCATAGACATAGGCATCATGCGAAATACAATATTGCCTGAACAATTGGACTATCAATTATTGTTTAGAGAGCCTTTCATGGTTGCGGTTTATGAAGGGCATCCTTTACTGGCTTTTGAAGAAAGTGGTGTCGACATTAAGCAACTAGCCGCTTATCCGTTAGTTTTCTTTGAGCGGGAAGTAGGGACGGCACTGTATGATGAGATTAACCAATTATTAGCTTCCGAAGGAGTGGTTCCTACAATTTCCCAAGAAGCAGGGGAAGCCATGACTATTCTAGGATTAGTTTCTGCGGGAATGGGAATTTCCATCATTACTGAATCCTTTACACGAATGAAGATTGACGGTGTGAGGTATCTAAAACTTGCGAATATTCAAGCTACTTCAGAAGTCTGGTTGGTCTACAATACTCGACGAACGCCACCTGCTGCGGCTAAAAAACTAACAGAGTTACTGCTGCACAATATTGTGGGTATATAAGTATTGTGAGCATATAAGGCGTAAGATTTGAAATGATTAACGAGATTTGCATCACGTTTTATATGTAAATGTAGCCGAGTTTTCATTTATATCAGGCATAATCAATCATAATTTATAACGATTTCTGAGTGTTAAGATGATAAACCAAACGGGGAATACCGACCAAATAAAGCAATTAAATACAGGGCTTGTGTACCGAATTATTGCACAGCATGGTCCTATTTCCCGTATTGCGTTATCAAAACAGTCTCAATTGGCTCCGGCGAGCATCACCAAAATTACCCGTGAATTGATGGATGCTCACTTGATACAAGAACGTGAATTTCCTGTATTAGGGTTAAGAGGGCGCCCAGCCGTTGGGTTAGTCATTGAAAGTGAAGGTTGGCAATTTTTAGCCATTCGAATTGAACAGCAACACGCCATTATTTCGTTAAAAGAAATTAATGCTAAAACCCTCACGGAGCAATGCTATCCTTTTGATGTAAAAGGTAATCAACAATTTAGTGATCGGTTATCGGAACTGATTAGTCTATTTTTCGAAGAAAACGCATCTCATTTAGAAAGAGTCACGGCGATCAGCATCTTATTAGATGGTCTCTTAGACTCTTATTCTGGAGTTATCTATGGGCTGCCTGACTACCATGTTCACCAACTGGCTATCGGCGAAATGCTGACCGAAAAAACAGGGCTGCCCGTCTATCTTCATCCGCCAGTTAATGCTCTGGCTATCGGTGACCACCTCAAGCATTCAGAATCTCGAGCACAAAAAAATATTATTTATCTACAAATTCAAGAAGTGGTTAATATCGCGGTACTGAACCACGGTTATTCGCTGGATTCAATAACACGTCAGCCTATATTATTTGCACATACTCCAACTGATTCAGAAAGACCACAATCTTGCTATTGTGGCGGAAAGGGCTGTTTAGAAACCCAAATATCCATTCCTGCCATTGTTCAGCAAGCAAGGGATTTACTTGCAGATTATCCTGCATCTATTTTGCATAAAGAGAGTATCGATATTAATGCAATTAATCGAGGTGCAATAGAAAATGATCCATTATGTATTTTATTACTCGATATAGTAGCCAAACAACTCGCTTATCCATTAGCAATGATGATTAATTTATTTGGAACCGAATTGATTTTAATTAATTCGCCTTTAACTGATGAGCAAAATTACTGGCTTACTCGCCTACAATATTTTATCTCATTATATGGGAATCCACTTTACAATAATAAATTAATGTTTGAGAAATCAACAATTTCAATTAAAGAAAGTGAAACGGCATTAATTCAAAATGCACTTTATGATGGCTCACTGTTGTTGCAATTACTGCAAGGCTAATACAATTTGATAAACTTCTCATTATCTTACACAAAATTGAGCTAACGCAAACTTATCATTTCCCCATTCCCATAAACTGAATTCATATCATTTTTATAGCATTTTGCTGACTTTAGTCTGTCACTTCAGGATAGAACAACCATGAACAATCTATTTATTACCGGGACAGATACAGATGTCGGGAAGACGGTATCGACACTAGCAATATTACAAGCACTTAATAATCAAGGTATTAAAGCAGTAGGGTACAAACCTATTGCAGATCAATGTATCGATACACCTGAAGGGAAGCGCAATAAGGATGCACTTCTTATTCATCGTGTTTCGCAAGATCTAGTCTCGTATGATGAAGTTAACCCTGTCAGACTTGGTGATAATTACAGCCATGAAAACAGTATTGATTTTAATAAAATCAATAAAGGGTTAGATCACCTTCACGAGCAAAGTGACATAGTGGTTATCGAAGGTAATGGTGGGTGGCGTTATCTTCTCGATGATAATACTTTTTATGCTGATTGGTTGAAAAAACAATCTGTTGGCGTGATCTTAGTCGTCGGCATTCAGCATGGGTGTGTCAATCATGCATTATTGACAGCTGAAGCTATTCGAGCGGATGGTTTACCGTTAGTCGGTTGGTTAGCCAATAGAATCAACCCAGGCTTGGCACATTACGCTCAAATTATCCAGCGTATGCAACAACATATTAATGCGCCATTATTGGGTGAAATTCCTTATTTATTGCGTCCTGAAGAAAAAGAGTTGGGACATTATTTAGATGGTGAAAAACTGCAAGAGTTTGTTTCGGTTCCTGCATTTTAATCTTTATAGAGATTTTAATTTATTATCTAAGCAAAAGGGCGCAAATAGCGCCCTTTGTTTTATCGATATTATCTATTTTCAACTATGGATTGATAATTGGACGACCTGAGTTAACATCAAGACAACGTTGAGTATTTGGCTCCCAATACGCATTAAGATTCAAACTTTTCTCACATTTATCTTTAGCATCAAATGCGGCGTCAATCTTATCAAACTCTTTTTCGGTGCGACGGTTAACTTTAGAACGCAGCATTTTAGTCTCATCCCACTGTTCTTTATCTTGTCGCGCCTGTTCCTTATTCAACGGGTCATTACTACCATTACCGACAGAAACACAAGTGCTACCCGCAGCGCATGATGTATTAGCTGCTTGCGCCGCATTAACCCACATCAAAGGGAGGCAGAAGCAGATTGCAGCCAGACCATTTTTGATAAATTTTTGTGACGTGCTCATGTAATTTCCTTTCGTTTCAATACTCGCTCTATAACCAGAGTATAGCTAATAAACAATAATGCCGTCTTTATAGAATAGTACGAAAATTTATTATTGTTTATGTACGGTTAAGCCAGCAAATGTTTGGCACACCGGCATTAATTCCAGTGTATTAACGTTCATATGAGCCGGAAGTGTTGCCACCCAGTAAACAGTTTCCGCAATATCTTCAGCGGTAAGGGCATCCGCGCCTTTATAGGTGTTCGTGACTTTTTCATCATCACCTTTAAAGCGGACATTTGAAAACTCAGTTCCACCGACTAACCCTGGTTCAATATCGGTCACACGGATTTTTTTGCCCACTAAATCTGCACGTAATCCTAAGGAAAATTGTTTTACAAATGCCTTGGTTGCACCGTAAACGTTGCCACCTTTATATGGCCAAGATGCCGCAGTAGAGCCAATATTAATAATATGCCCGTGATTTTTTTCCACCATACCTTGCAGCACTTCATAAGTCATATTGACTAAGCCTTTGGTATTTGTGTTGATCATGGTTTCCCAGTCATCCGGATTAGCATTAAATGCAGGCTCTAATCCTAATGCAAGTCCCGCATTATTCACTAAAAGGTCGATGTTTTTTAAGTGGGAGGGCAAATTGGCTACAGCGTGTTGAATAGCTTTTCGATCTTGTACATCCAGAGTTAATGGATAAAATTTGTCACCCAATTCTTGGTGTAATGCATTTAATCTTTCAGTTCTGCGTCCTGTCCCAATCACAGTAAAGTTATGCTGAATAAATTTGCGAGCAATAGCTTCACCAAATCCTGATGTTGCGCCGGTTACTAGAATAATCATTAGGTACCTCAGGTTGTTATCGTTGTTTGTTTTGAATCATTCTAACCTTATTATTAAGGGGCTTCCAAGCCTCTTATTTAGTTCTTTTACACCGGTAAAATAATTAACTTATTTAGTGAGTTATAATCCATTAATCTGCTTATTTTTAGGGTATTTCAGCGTATAACTTAGTGGTAACTCGACGGTTTCTTGAGGTTTAAGCGTTAAATCCCATTCAATTTTATTCTCTGTTTCATCCAATTTTCCGCCTTTATATTCAGGGTTGAGCACTTTAATATCAGTATCTCTACTCGTCGGAAGTTGGTCATAGACTGACAGCTTAATATCATTTTTCCGCGTATTACGTACTTTAATCAAGAAGCTTTCTTTTTGCTCAACCGAGGAGCCCATAAAGGTCGGTTTTTTACGCATACCTGCATTATTCACACGAGAAATTTGAATGTTATCATCCACCCCGAATGGAATATCGAGAGTCTCAGTTAATTGCCCTGAATTCACATAAAAATCACCCACATAGCTGTTCATAAAGTAAATATTTGCAGGACCATTCAGTAAGTTCAGTGTATCCCAGTCATCAATTTGTGCTTGCAAATAGACTTCTTCAGCCATTTTTGGCGTTGATGTATAACGATATTTAGCATCAACATCCGCTTGCTTAATGGTAATGGATTTTGCTTTAGGGGTAGAGGCTAAGCTAAAAGGCAAGTCGATGTTATAACTGAGATTCACGCCATTGGTGTTGGTCGACACATAGTTTGCCATTCCAGGGCTGCGTTTTTTTACTGCTGAGAGTTCCGCTACTGGCGCAGGTGCTGCTACCTCCATATCCATGGTTGCGGACATTTTTCCGCTCATATAGCCTTGATTATATTGGTCATAAACAGACAATAACCATGGCGTTAACAATGGCGGGGTGATATTGCGTGTTGGGTTGGCAGAGGAAAGGGTGAGTTTAATTTTGTCCCAGTCCATGCCGGTATTTTGAATAACATCAGCTTTGTAGGTAATACTGACTGGTTTATCTATATCTTTAGCGCG
The DNA here is from genome assembly GCF_018257375.1 of Providencia sp. JGM181. Taxonomy (NCBI): domain Bacteria; kingdom Pseudomonadati; phylum Pseudomonadota; class Gammaproteobacteria; order Enterobacterales; family Morganellaceae; genus Providencia; species Providencia sp. JGM181. The sequence continues at coordinate 6,878 of NZ_JAERJY010000036.1, forward strand.
AATATCATAACTTGGAGACCAACCGGCATCGGGAGTGACATACGAGATTTGCATATTAGTACTCAAATTTTTGGGAGCATCAACCGTCAACACAATTTGCGTCTGTTCACCAATATTATCGGGAAGAATGCCTTCAAATTTTGCCTGCAATAATGTTTGTTTCTCTGTCAATTCATCAATCTGCTGCTGATACGCTAAGTTTTCACTCAATATCGCAGACATTTGCTTGCGAATAAATTCCAATTTGGATGCGGACTGCTCAAGGGATAATGTCGTCGTTTCACCAAAAAAGCTCTGGTCTTTCAGTAAAGCAAGTTGGTCATCACCCACTTTTACTTTGATATTAAGTTCTGAAATTTGCTTAGTTATCGCGTCTATTTGCGTTTTTAAATTTGCCACTTCCCCCGTGTAAACCGGCTCTACAGCCACGGTTTGCACGTCAATTGAACGAATCAAAACATCTTCATTATCTAAGCTAATAGAAAGGCTTTTTTGATCAAGATGGTCAGCAACGTTGGTAAAAACCAGTTTACTTTCGCCTTGCGGTAAATTAACAGTGGCGCTATTTGTTAACTCGGCACCACGTAAAAAAATCGTGGCTTGATTGAGCTTAAGAGGGTGCAAAAGCGGCGCTGATTCAGCAAATGCTTGCCATGACGCTAACGCCGATACAAATAAAATTCCTTTGGTGAATTTGCGAGTGACAAACATATTGATACTCCATTAGCTGGATAAATTAGTTTTGTTGGTAGTTTTTAATCATATTGGAATTTAATCCGTTGAGATAACAGAATAAGCTTAAATTAGGGTGACTCCGTAGGCCGCACTCTCATTTATTTTTGGGGATTATGGTCACTATGATTGTTGCAACCATGTGAATATTTCAGTAGTCTTAGCTCTTTCGGAGATAGCACATGTCCGTTACAGATTCTCTACTTGCTTACACTCTCGCAGCAACACTTCTCACCTTAACGCCAGGTCTTGATACCGCACTCATTCTCCGTACTGCGGCCGTTGAAGGTGGGCGAAAAGCCTTTCATGCAGCATTGGGCATTGATATTGGCTGTTTTATTTGGGGCGCGTTAGTGGCCTTTGGTTTAGGGGCTTTATTAGCGGTTTCTGAATTTGCTTATACAATGCTGAAATGGTGCGGGGCTGCCTATCTTTTCTGGTTAGGCATTCAATTGTTACTACGACCACGACAACAATTTAGCTTAAGTAAGGAAGAAGGGAGTCCTTCAAGCAATTGGTTCCTAAGAGGAATGTTGGGTAATGTGCTTAACCCCAAAATGGGCATCTTCTATGTTTCATTTTTACCGCAATTTATCCCAACCGGGCATTCACCCATAGGCTGGACATTTCTTCTGGTTACGATCCACGTAGTGATTGGCACGCTGTGGTCATTAACACTCATTGCTGCTACTCGATATGCTTCTGGAATTTTGAAAAAGCCAATCGTGGTTAAATGGATGGATCGCATGACCGGATTGTTATTCTTATTGTTTGCAGCAAAATTAGCGATAAGTCGAAGATAGTTTGAGGCGTAAGGAGAATGTTGAGATAAAACACCCATCACCAGGTGTTTTATCTTATTAGGCTAAAGTAACTTACTCTTCGAAATACCAATATCCCTGATTGATAAATTCGGTCAACTCAGCGACAAAAATTGGGTTCTCCAATGCTTCACCAAGTTCATTTATTCCGATTTCCGTAAGCTGGCATAATGTATCGGCACCCTTTATTTCTGTGGTATTCCAACCATCTGAATTAACAAAGAAATGATCGCCGATGCGCATAACACGCAGTCCGCTCAGTCGTATCAATTTTTCACCGGCATTCAAGGCACTCAGTACTTCTTCCGGCTGATATGGCGGTTCCGCAGGAGCAATATCCAGCTCATGGCGAGGGGTGGTTGCAAAACGACCTAACCACTGCTCAAAATCACCGGGCTTGTTGACCATTTCAATCATCATAGCGCGTAAGCGTTCCACCTCATGAGGTTCCATGGTTCCCGCATTTTTACTGACTTTCAGGTCAGGATCTCCATAATTTATTCCGCCCAAATCCTGTTCCAGTGCATAGTCAGCAAAACTGCTCAGCAGGTCGCGTCCGGTCGGACCACGGAAGCCGACAGAATAGTTCATGGTATCTTCGAAGGTGAAACCATCGTGAGGGAATCCCGGCGGAATATACAGAATATCGCCCGGCGCCATTTCTACATCAATAATCGGTTCAAATGGATCAACATGTAATAATGCCGGATGTGCGCAAAACTGACGCATGGGAAGGGCGTCACCGACTCGCCAGCGGCGGCGTCCCATTCCTTGGATGATAAAAACATCATAGTTATCAATATGTGGCCCAACACCACCACCAGGCACCGAATAGGAGATCATCAAGTCATCAAGACGCCATTCGGGTAGCACGCGGAACGGTTTCACCAATTCAGCGGCAGGCATATGCCAATGGTTGACGGCTTGTACTAGCAGTGACCATCCTTTTTCGCCTAATTCGCTGTAGTCTTCAAACGGACCGTGGCTCGCTTCCCATTTGTTATCAATGAAGCTGACTAGACGACTGTCAACTTCCGGTTCCATCGCCAAGCCAGCCAGTTCATCTGGAGTGATAGGGTCTACAAAATCAGGAAAGGCATTTTTCAATACAACGGGTTTTTTCTGCCAGTATTTTTCTAAAAATTCAGGCCAGTTAAGATTCAGTTTGTTAGCCATGTGACCACATTTATATGAGTAAATAAGCCAGTCATTATAGAAGTAATATGCCGTTATATTTTTGTTTGGCGTCAAGTGCAGGTCGATAATTTTTTTGGGGTTCTAACAACACTGAAAAGCTTAATTGGTCATAGAAAAGGTAGTTTCAGCGATAAACAAACCGACACGATTAACCAGCCAGAATGCTGGATTTCTTTATTTCATACTTAAGTTCGCATAATGCATATTATGTTAAATAGGATATGTGGACAGATAATAGCCTTATACCTATCTCTCTACTGCTTACTACTACTTATCGGGGTTCTTCCATTGAACCCCAACCTACAACAAGTAATTCCAATATTCTAGTGACTAAGGTATTCGTCAAATATATGTGAACCTAAAATACGAATCACTTCTGAGCGTTCATCCAAAGAAGTATCCGCTTTTCTTACATAGATGCTGATGAAAACAGGATCATGATTATTTGACCAGACCATCGATGTTATCCCTCTGACACCATAGTCACTTGCACCTGATCTATCAGCGATTTTCCATCCTTTAGGAAGCGAAGCTCTAAGCATATTATCAGCGACTTTATTATTGACCATCCATTCTTTCAATTGTTCTTTTGATGAATTACTGAGAACTTCGCCAGTCAAAATTTTCTTGATACTCTTGCTCATTGCATCAGGAGTTGTTGTGTCTCGCAAATCACCCTCAGGATTGACTGTCAATTCTGGCTCATATCTGTCAGAACGAGTAACCGTATCTCCGATAGCCCGCATAAATGCCGTCAGAGCTTCTGGTCCCCCACCCGAAAAAATAGCAAAATTAGCGGCAGTATTATCACTGTATTCATTGGCCGCTTTGCAAGCTTGTTCAAGCGTAAATGGCTTATTCATATAATCTTTAGCAACGGGTGAATATGTCACAATATTTTTTTCAGTCACTATCATCGAATGATTTAATGAAAGTTTCTTTGCATCAACCTTTGCCAGAACATTGGCGCAAGCAATTGATTTAATTGTACTATCTAAAGGAAAACGTTGATTTCCATTTATAGAAATCGTTTTATCATCTGAAAATATAATTGACAAACCAACCTTCCAACCCTCTTTTTCGTATTGCTTAACTTGATCCTGTAAAGTCAAAGCAAATGCAGAGGATACAAGAGGCATGCTTAAAATTAATGCGGCAAATGTTTTAAATCGTAAAGTCATAGTAAACCTTTGATGGCCAATATTTATATAATGAGTTTATTTCAGCATAAGTTGAAATTTAATTTATGTAGGGTCTTATTTTTACTCATGATTATATTTTCTTTTGTATTGTTCACAAATGATGATAATTTTTAGTAGCCTATAGAAAAACTTATGGCTTGATTCCATAATAGTTGTAACTTGCTGAAAACCCCTACTCTGTATTTTCCGAAGCCCCCTTAAAAATAATCCATATAGGCTGTTTTTATTTAATTGATTACCCTTTAAGCAATACTTATCAATTCAAAGGTAAATCCAATATGGCGTTAATTTTATTGATCTTCTTTTTAGCTGGATTTGTTAAAGGAGTCATTGGGCTAGGCTTGCCAACATTATCTATGGGTTTGTTAACAACGGTCATGGAGCCTGCTGTTGCAGCAAGCATTCTAATTATTCCATCTTTCGTCACCAATATATGGCAACTTATGATCGGTGGTAAGTTTTTAAACTTAATTCGACGATTTTACTTATTTATTATCGCTATTTTTATTGGCACTGTTTATAGCCCATTACCAAAATTGAGCTCAGCAGCAGAATGGGTATTTCCTGCATTAGGTCTGATATTAATCATCTATGGATTAGTGGCCATGTTCCTCCCGAAATCGTCAACATCGGGTAAAAATGAGCAGTGGTTATCCCCACTAATTGGTTATATCACTGGTATTATTACCGCAGCCACGGGGGTTTTTGTGATCCCTGCTGTTCCTTATTTACAATCGCTAAATCTTAATAAAAATGAATTAATACAAACATTAGGACTCGCGTTTACCGCGTCAACAATTGCGTTGGCCATATTATTAATCAGGGAGAATAATAGTGAGATTATAGATTATTACACATCGTCAATTGCACTTATTCCGGCGATTATTGGCATGTATGTGGGGCAATATTGTAGAAATTTGATCAGTGAAAAAATATTCAGGCGTTGTTTCTTCTTAGGTTTGATCGCTTTAGGTGTGTACATGTTATTCAAATAAAAACTTAACAAACTCATCCATATAACTTGGTAACTCATCAAATCTTCGAGCGCAAATGTACAATTTGCGCTTTGCCCATTCATCAGATAAAGGGATGATATTTCCTGGATATATTCCGATAAACCGTGATATGACTTGTCTCGGTAAAATGGCATAGCCAAGCCCTTCACTCACCAATTGCATCACCGCGTCCATCGTTGCTAAACGCATTCGGTAATTAAGTGAGATTCCTCCGCTCAGTGCATGATGATCAATATAATCTTGCAATGCATTACCTTGAGAAAGTCCAATAAAATCATGGTTTCCAATTTGATTTAATGAAGAGATGCTGTGATCATTCAAATCATTGGATGGTGGTGCGAAAATAACTAAATGGTCATCACATAAAAATTTAAATTCTAAGTCATATAATGACGATGGATTTGCAACAATGCCTAAGTTTGCCATTTGATTATTAAGGCTATTGATGATTTTCTCACTCGGCATTTCACGGATCCCAACGCTAATGTTAGGATATTTCTGTAGATAGTCCGCTAATTTTTGGGGAAGAAAACCAGCTTGTGCCGAAGAGTTGCATAACAGGTCAATATACCCCCGTAAACCTTGGCTGTATTGACACAATTCACTACGCATATGGTCGATTTGCAAGAGCACTTGATTCGCGTGATTCAATAATGCCAATCCTGCATTTGTCAGCTTTATTCCCGACGAAGAGCGCGTCAATAATAAAACACCAAGTTCACTTTCCATGCCCCGAATACGTTCACTGGCTGATTGCAAACTTAAATTAGATAAATTGGCCCCTGCTGTAATACTCCCGGCCTTGTGGGTATTTACAAATAAACGTAAATCAACCATATCAAAACGCATAATCGCTCCGAAAATGTTTATGCCCCATGCTTAGACTACGTTTTAGCATCAAAACTCATCAGCAAGGCGCGATATCCGGGAACTGGCCTCATCGATGTGACCGCGTAACGTTTTTAAACATAAAGCAAAGTTTTCAGAAAAACATTGGCAATCATTGGCTAAAGTAAAAAACGTCTCAGCTAATTCCAACGCTTCCCGCCAAGTTTCTCCACGGATCCCTTCAAGTAATGTAACTGGCCTAAGAGTATTAACGATTTCACCACCCGACTTAGGCGCAAACCCCATCGGTAAGATATCGTAAGCTGGTGCAAGATGGTATGGGCGGCCATGACTACTAATAAACGATAAATTACCATGATGCATATCTGTATTGCCGATGAGCATACCAAATGCCCAAAGCCGTGCTGTACTGGTAATAGCATCGGGATGTACATGTTTTTGCTTCACTAATTCATTGACCAATACAGGCCAAGGCTCCCTTGCCCGCCCTACAAATTCTGCATCCAGAGCTTGTAAAGAAAAAAGCCCTCGACGACCGAGTAAACCAACACGATCGAATCGAGGTATTTCAAGGAAACGTTGTCCTTCAAAATCAAATACCTCTGTTTCTACTCCAAGTACCTTTAAAGCAAGGTGCTCCGCTTGTAACAAATCACGCCAACGTTCACTGATTGGGTTATCATCTTGCGCCGTAAATTTTACGATGACATGACCCCGTTCAGTGTAGGTACAAAACTTAGGTTGCTCACCGCCTGCGGATGATCCCGGAACCTCTCCTGAGCTAACCGCTCGCGCTAATGTTGGATACACAGTAGCTCGATCAACGGGAGTTGGTGCCTGCATTTCCAGAAATTGGTTTCTTGCCTGCTCTCCAATTAATAAGTTTCCTACTGCATCGTGCCCGTGAGCGAGCAAGGCTCTTATAATATCGGAGTCTGACCAGCGATCTGGATTTGGTGATATTCCAAGTTGCGTTGAATAGGCGGATGCATAAGCTCGACCAAGGTATCCTTGTGGGCGCATATCAAATAGCCACCATGGTAAACCATCACTATGAAGGCATACTCCGTCAACTTGCTCCATAACGAATCCATCTGGATAAACCGGAATTAACTGACCTAGAGATCGTAATGTACCCTCTTCTGTGATGCGATAAATAGGAGCAGAATTAAACCCTCGAAACGTATCACGCAATGCATATTGAATAGAGGATGCAGCGCCAATCCGGATAATATCGTCACCTAAAGCTTTTAGCGCTCGAGACAAAGTTGGCTGGCTAACATTAATAATATCAGCTAGTTGCCTTGCTGTTTTTGGCCCATTACGGAGCAATTGATGTATCATCTCAGATCGATTAGTCATGGTATTAACCACTTAATGAATAGATAAATGAATAGATGCATGAATAGATAATTTAGCAGCTATTTCTAGTATTGTCATCTTTCAGAGCTATCTAACCACTGCACTAACTCATCGATCTCGGAGTGAGAAAATACAGAGACCCCTGATTGAGATAATAACGTAGTTGCAACCCCCATTCCTTGAATGGTTTTTCCACTAAATGTACCTTTTCTGTTCCATTGTAACGAACGTTATGTCCCATTAAACAAGCGCTAACAAGAATTTTTTATTCATCTCATTGATTCACATAAGAAAGAATAAAATTAACTCGGTCCTTAACGGGTAAACAAGGGATCTCGATTAATTCATAGTTATATTTTTTATATGTCGTCACCATCGCATGGTAGGTCATCACTGCTTCATCAAATGTTTGTTTTCTTTCCGTATCTTGCACATATATTTCTTGCCATGGCGGTGTGATAAATACGTTTTTATTATACTGAAACGTATTTATTGCTCGTTCTATATGCTTGGGAATTGGAATTGAACATAAATTCAAATAGCCCTCAATATCAGGCAGCCCCCGGTCAAAAAAACAGATTTCATTATGATGATCAGCCAAATGCCATGATCGCAATTCCCAGCAAAGCATCATTTCAGCAAATGCTTGTCTATCAAGCCATGGCAATGCGTTACCACCAATACAGACTTGATCTTGAATAATGGCTCTACCCGATTCCGGTAAACAAGAGTATTTTTTTGCTATTAAATTTTCAATAATTGCACTTTTACCTGCACCGGGGCCACCAGTAATAATAATCTTTAGTCCAGCATTAATCATATATTTCCTTCATCTTTACTATTTCCTATGACTAAAAAACACCATTTTTCTTCAAATGAACTGAGTTAACCATTCTTGATGTAAATAAGTCATCAACCATAATTCAATTCAGAATAGTTAGGTGATAAGTTAGCGGATAAACGTTATTTATATAGAGCGCAAAATTATTATGAAAACACTCTCTATCAGCCAAGTATCCGAACTTACGGGTCTTACCTCTGCAACTATTCGTTTCTATGAAATCAAAGGGTTGATTCAACCTATTGGCAGAAAAGGTTTAACTCGGTTATATGCCACTGAAGTTCTCACTCATCTTTCACTCATTATTCTTGCTAAACAAGCTCAGTTTTCACTGGATGAAATAGCAAACATACTAAATCGTATGCCAGAAAAAGGAATTGAACGCCCTATTTTGCGGGAAAAAATAGATGAGATTGACCAAAAAATCCAAGAGTTGCAGAAACTTAAGCAAGGGTTACAACATATTGAACAATGTCCGTCGGAAAATCACTTGCAATGCCCTAAATTTCAGAAAATTTTATCTGTAAGCTTAAAACAAAATATCGCAAAACTGACCAAAAACATCGCTTGACTTAAAGTCAACTTGAAGTTTTATCATCCGGCATATTCGTTTTCTCCCTCTACTATTGTTGATTTTTATGAGCAATAAGGAATGATTATGCCTCGTTCAGTTTTTTGGCTCGCCGCCGCACTCGCATTATTTACAACTGGTAATGCCCTCGTTCTTTCTGTTGCAGTGCTGATTGGTTCGCAATTAGCGGATGACCCAGCCTATGCCACCATACCCCTGTTATCACAATATATTGGCTTGATTGTAGCCTCCATTCCCATGGCGCATTTTATGATGAAATTTGGTCGTCGAGCTGGTTTTCTGTTGGGAAATATTGGCGGAGTAATGGGCGCAATTTTCGCTATTTCAGGCATTTACACTCAAAGTTTTTGGCTATTTTCTCTGGGAACTTTTTTTACGGGTATTGCGATTGGTACGGCTCAACAATATCGCTTCGCCGCGTTAGAAGAAGCGCCAATTGCCCTGCGTGCAAAAGCCATCGGATTAGTCATGAGTGGTGGTATTGTCGCTGTATTAGTAGGACCTACATTAGCGATGTCAACTCGCACACTTATTGCCCAATATCCATTTATGGGCACCTTCGCAGCACTGACGATCATTTATATTTTGGCATTCATACTTTTATTAATGATCCCGTTAACCACGCAGCATAAAACGGTATTTTCTGCTGATACTCCGAAGACTCGCCCATATTCAAAACTCTACTCTCAGCCATTACTTATTTTAATCGCTTTCGTTAGCGCAATAAGTTATGCCTTGGTCGTTTATATGGTTGGCGCATTTCCATTGGCAATGAAAGCACATGAATTTACATTCACCTCCATTGCCTTTGTTTTCCAATGCCATATTTTAGGTATGTTTGCCCCTTCCTTTTTTACAGGACATTTGATCAGTCGCTTTGGCGTAAAACCTTTTTTATGGCTAGGGATAGTCTGCCTGATGGTCGCCAATTTATTAAATTTAACGGGTGCCAGTTATACACACTTTTTAATATCAATGACGCTAGTCGGCCTTGCCTGGAATTGTATTTTAATTGGTACCACGCACTTATTGCCACGCACATACCGCGATCATGAACGAGGTAAAATACAGGGAATGACCGATTTTCTTATCTTTGGTTTTGGTGCTATTGGCAGCTTATTAGCGGGATTCGCCTTTTATTTTGTCGGCTGGCAAGTGACCAATATGATTGGATTTATTGTTGGCGTGGCTATTTTTTCCGTGATGCTATTGCTTCGTCGTAGCATGAGTGAAACACCCGAATTGGCTAAATCTTAGTATGAAAATAACCGCCTCGAACCTTAATTCATCGAGGCGGCTAACCTTCACTATTTCATTTTTGGTAGGAAGCTTATATCCATATAATATTTATTGGCATTATTCTTATCGAGATAAATCGTGACGGTTTCTCTATCAATATATGGCGATGGGTCAAAATAAATATTTTCACTCTTATAACGTTTAATCGTATTCGTGCTTTTATCATGCACATCCGCCAAAATTTGGTATGGCGACTGCTTGTTTATCTGAATCATCGTATTTTCTTCAACCCCTGTAATTTTGACTTGGATTGGCGTACCTTCACGTAATAACCGCGTATTTTTCTTTTTACCTACCATGCCAAAAGCAAACGGAACACCGCCAATTAATGTAAATACAACGCCGAAAATACCACAAAATATACTTAGCCCATAAATACCAAAGAACGAATTAATCACCGCATCATGGGGGTTATTAGGGTCATATAACACATCAATAGACTGCCCTATACTGCCACGATAGCTACTGCTGCCCATCGAAGATCGAAATTCAATTTTTTGATTATCTTGCGTCGTAAATTCAATAATCGGAAAATAGCTTTTTGATTTATCATCTGAAACACTGACATCTAGATCAGTCACAATCCCTGTTGTTTCCACTCCATTTTTTGTCATATCCATGCTGGAATAGAGCGAGAATGCAGTACCAATCAGAAATAGGATCCCAATCACTAAAAAAACCGTAAATATAATATTTTTAATCTTCACCCTTGTATTCCTTTAGTTGAGCTTTCATTCGCCTCTATTATGGTACAAATCGACAGTAAATTTCAGATAAGTATAAGCTAAAGAGAATATTTAAGACTGTTTACCGGTTCAAAATGCCCTTTGGTGGCAAGCAAATATTGATTACAGTGAATAAGCTTTGTTATAGCAACCTTAAGAGAATCTTATTTAAGTCCAGATAAACCTATTTGGTGAATAAAAAAGATTGCCTCAGCGCTGAAAGCTTGAATATATAGGCTCTCTAGCAGCAATATATAACATCAACAAAGGGGCCACTATGTTCCATGGATTATCTGCATTTCCACTGACACCACTGCGCAATAACCAAGTCGATCAACACGCATTTTCAGTTTTAATCGCGCGATTGGTTCAGGCAAAGGTTGATTCCATTGGTGTGCTCGGTTCTACGGGCTGTTACCCTTACCTATCAGAAAAACAGCGCCAGCAAGTGACTCAATTGGCTGTTGATATGGCTGGTGATATTCCCGTCATGGCCGGAATAGGCACAACGAACCTATACGATGTTCTCACTCATTGCGAACGAGCTCAACACGCTGGTGCCACCGCGCTAATGCTGGCTCCCGTGTCCTACCATGTTTTGAATGACGATGAAGTTTATGCGTTATTTGAGGCAGTATCCCGACAGGTTTCAATACCTATTTGTGTATATAACAATACAGGGACAACCCATTTTTCTTTCAGTGATGAGCTCTACATAAAGATTGCACAACTTCCGAATATTGGTGCAATAAAAATGCCCGCTATCTCGAAAGACATTCCGCAAGCTAAGCAACGGCTCGCTTCATTACGTCAGCAATTACCAAAACATATCAAATTAGGGGCAAGTACAGACAGCCTCGCAGCTTACAGCATAGCCAGCGGTATGGATGTTTGGTTTTCTGCAACTGCGGGCTTGTTACCGGAAAAAATGCAAGAAATTGCCATTGCAGCGCAAGCTGGCAATTTAGATATCGCCATTACACTGTCTGAACAATATTCCCCACTTTGGGAATGTGTCGCACAAAATAAAGGCAGCGTGCGTTGTGTGGCAGCCATTGCTGAAATATTGAAACTGGTTGACTCACCTTGCTTACCTCCCCCATTAAATAGTGTGCAAGGCGCAGATAGAGAAAAATTAGTCTCACTCATTAATGAGTTAAAACTGAGTTAAAAACCATTTTATTAATAAGGTGCTCACCACCTTATTAATATTGAATAGATTAAGATAGGAATCTAGAGGTAATCGCCCCTCCTTCACTATACGATTATCCTGAAACCCCCGCCTTCCATTCGCACTTCCCAAATAGCGATTTTACGAAATAATTTGCGAGTAATTATATTTAGTTCAGTGCAATCCACTCATTGAATGATTCTCATTTAATTATATATTGCCTGAATTGATACCTTACGTTGATAATATACGCGGTTTATTTCCCATCCATGCACAAAATCAACTGTTTTATACGTGATTTAAAGGATTTTTATATGAAATACAATAAATTAGCAATACTTATCACAACTCTGGCATTCGCAGGCGCAGCTAACGCGGCAGAAGTTTATAACAAAGATGGCAACAAATTTGATGTCTATGGACAAATTGATGTTCGCCACTATATTGCCGATTCAAAAAGTGGTGAAGATGGTGATGATTCACGCGTTCGTTTAGGATTCCGTGGTGATACGCAAATCAACGATCAACTCACAGGTTATGGTCGTTTTGAATGGGAAACTCCAACCAATAAATCTGAAAGTGATCATGAAAACCAAAACCGTTTAGCTTATGCCGGTTTAAAATTCGCTGATTTTGGTTCTTTGGATTACGGTCGTAATTATGGTGTGAACTACGATATCAATGCATGGACTGATGTTCTCCCACTTTGGGGCGCGGACACCATGGATCAAGAAGATAATTTCATGATGGGACGTAACCGTAACTTATTAACTTATCGCAATAATAATATGTTCGGTTATGTTGATGGCTTAAGCTTCGCCCTGCAATACCAAGGCAAGAATGGCGATCAAAATAAATCCTCTGGTGAAGATGCACTAAAAAATAACGGTGATGGTTATGGTTTATCCACCGCTTATGAATTAGGTTACGGCGTCACCTTAGGGGGCAGCTATGCAAACTCAAGTCGTACACCAAGCCAGCGTGACGGCGCTATTGGAGCAAAAGGTGAACGCGCGCAAGTGTGGAACGTCGGGGGTAAATTTGAGTGGGAAGACCTTTACATCGCAGCGATGTATGGCCAAGCACTGAATGCAACTCGCTATGGCGAAGATGATGCTGAAGCTGTTGCCAATAAAACAGAAAACTTAGAAGTTGTTGCGACTTATACCTTAGATTTCGGCTTAACCCCTTCAATTGGCTACAACCAATCTAAAGGGAAAGATCTCGGCGAATATGGCAGCAAAGATTTAGTTAAATATGTAGCTGTTGGCGCAGCTTATGAGTTCAACAACAACATGTCCGCTGTTGTTGATTACAAAATTAACTTATTGAATAAAAATGAGTTTACTCGTGATCACAACATCAATACGGATAATGTCTTAGGTCTGGGCTTAGTGTACCAGTTCTAATCTAGATCTCAAAAGTGGCGCTATCTTCAGTATTAAAGATAGCGCCATTTCTTTGATTTCACTCTTATTTTTACTGATTTCTCTTCAGATAGTCATCGTCGTCAAGCACCCAAAGCGGTTCTATATCGCTATCCTTCTTAATGACTAAAGAAGGGTCAGAACGTAAACATGCACCACCATAATGCCCACCTACCGTAAATGTACAGACCTGAATATAACGTTCTGCCACTTTCGGTAAACACCATAATTGCTGATAAACATTCTCTTGATGGGCAAATTGCCCACAAGTTTCATCCAGAATATCGTCTTGATGATCAACTAGCCCAATATTATTACCACAACGCCCTGCGATAGGCTTCACGGCATACCCCGTTTGGCGTAGCTCATCGTTAATCTCAAAATCTGTATCCAATAAATATGGATGATGCGGGAACAGTGACCATAGAATCGGCAGGATTGATTTATTGCCTGGGATCACCGTCCATAATGGTTCAAAAACACGAATTTCTGGACGCAACAGCACATCAATCAACCGGACATCATTATGATGTGGATGACCGGTTCGGATAGGTAAACCAGAAAGGTCACTTTCACTCTCTTGGCGTAACTGCTCCAAAGCGGTTTCCCATGCCCATGTTTTCCATACACATTGAAGCACCCGCCCTTCACCATCCACCACTTGACCCGTTTCATTCCAGACTAACTCATCCAAACCATGGATAATTTTACACTCAAATCCCGCTGCTTTAATGGATTGAGCCATAAACAGAGCGTGATAATCCTCTTCACTATCCTTATCTTGCATGATGTGAATAAACGGTTTTGCAGTGGTGTGTTTCCATGTATCCGTAAGTAACTCTTGCAGTCGTTCACCAGGATTCCAGCCCGCGTTGATACCGCCTACTTTTGACCATTTATCAATAATTAACCCTGTTTCAGTATGACAAGAAGCTGAATCCGCATTGTATTCATAAACTTTCAATCCTCGATGATCCATACAGAAATCAAGGCGACCCGTCACCATATCATGACGGCGGTTTTGCCATGATAAACGCAAACGCGGCCAGAGAATTTCGGGAATATTGAAAAGTTTCAGTAAGTTGTCATCTTTGAGGACTTTTTCAGTCGCATGCAAATACATCAAATGAACTTCATTTGTTGCCTGCATGAGTTGATTTTCGGCAGTACTGGAAATCGTGAAATATTCGTGAGGGTTGGCATTCAGTTTATGCCCATGGTTAGCCTTAACATAGGCTAATTCAATCGGGTTAGATTCATCTAACCAGCGTTGATTGAAGTTAACTTGGCTATCTAACTGAGCCGCGAGCAGTTCCATCAATTGCGGATTAATTTCAGGTTCTTTATAGGCATACTGGTTATTATCCGTTTGTATCATCCAACCGAGGATCGTGGTATCGGTGAATGTATCAGACAACGTATAACTTCCATTATCAGTGTTTAACGGTAGCTCTCGAGTCCACTGCTGACCCGCTGGGAGTTTATGGTGTAGAACATTTTGCTCAACAACTCGAACTTTGTTATCAAAAACTTGGGTAATAATCGCAACATGCCCAGTATGCTCAAATTCCCCCCCCTCCGCCCAAATCAGTAAGCTTCCTGCGGTGGGTTTCATTTGGCTGCCATTTTGATACGCGCGCAATGGCAAAATGCCGTCATCCACTACATGGCGCAAAAAACGTAATGCGAAAATTTCATACGCCATGCTGACATCGGTAAACACCACTCCATAATTGAGATAAAGAAAGCGGCGAGCAAATTCAACGCATTGCCATTTATATCCCATGTATTCATTATTGATATAACTGCGAAAAGAGATATCATCCCGTTCACCTAAATCGGGAATGGAACTGTAATTGGAAGAGTAAATTGCAACACCACCGGGGGCGTAGCCAAGTAAAGTGCCAAACGGTTCATGTTCTTCTGTCATGATCAGACTCCTATTACAGCTCACTGATATTATTTAAATTGCAATTATATGAATGCTAATAATCAGTATACGCTTGTAATAGTCAAAACACTGCGTTTTTTCATGGCATAAAAAAAGCACCTATTAATAGGTGCTTTTTGGTGTTGATCTTGAATTTAATGAGAAAATTTTGTTAGCGATAACCGCGAGTATGGTTGTTAGATGACCAGTTGTAGGTCGCATTGCTTCCTGTTACGCGCTCTTTTTTCTTTTGGGTTCTTAAGGCTTTGGCTTCTTTTTCAACTTCAGCCGAGATTTCGGTAATGATCAATTTTTTGACTTTGCTTTCTTCTGAATTGGTCAACTCGCGCCCTAAACTTTTACGTTCTTGAGCCAGCCGTTGCCTCACCCGCATTCTTTGCGTTTCAGTCATCTCTTGCAGTGTTAGGGTTTTCATGTCATTACTCCTTCGAAAGTTGAAAGACGACTTCCAATATAGCACTCCGTTCTCTTTTCGTCCCAGATAAGGTGCCATCATCCCTATTTAGGAGTATAGTAGCCCTTATCGAAATCCGAATTGATATGAATCATTTTATTTATTATGGAATTAGCGCTCTCCACACCTGAAATTCGCCAGATCCTCGCTTCTGACACCCCAATCATTGATGTTCGTGCCCCCGTTGAATTTCAACAAGGCGCTATGCCATCGGCACTCAATTTACCCTTAATGAATGACGATGAACGTACCACCGTCGGGATCTGTTATAAACAAAAAGGCTCCGACAAAGCGGTCGAGTTAGGGCATCAATTAGTCTCGGGTGAATTACGTGAAAATCGAATTAATGCGTGGAAAACTGCGTGTCAACAAAACCCAGAAGGCTATCTTTGCTGCGCTCGCGGCGGAATGCGCTCCCATATTGCTCAACAATGGTTAAAAGAAGCGGGCATTGAATATCCGCTTATTAATGGGGGTTATAAAAATTTACGCCAAACTGCCATCGATGCAATTAACGAACTCGCTCAACGCCCAGTAATATTGATTGGCGGTTGCACTGGAAATGGCAAAACACTATTAGTTCAAAGCCTTGAAGATAGTATTGATCTAGAAGGTATTGCCCATCATCGAGGCTCTTCCTTTGGGCGTACTTTAGAAGCCCAATTTTCACAGGCGACGTTTGAAAACCATTTAGCGGTTTCTATGTTAAAAAAAGCTCCTAATCACAACCGGTGGGTGCTTGAAGATGAAGGTCGAGCCATTGGCGTGAACAGCCTTCCCGATTCACTACGCCAAGCAATGGAAACAGCAACAATTGCGGTGGTTGAAGACACCATTGAGCGCCGAATGGAAAGGTTAAAAGAGGAATATTTTGACCGAATGACCCACGATTTTCTTGCCGCATTTGGTGAAGAACAAGGTTGGAATGCCTACAGCGAATACCTACATCATGGTCTACATGCTATTCGTAAACGTTTAGGTTCCCAGCGAGCGATTGAACTAACTAAACTCCTTGATGATGCGCTGATTACTCAACGTAAAACGGAAAAAACAGACGTTCATTTCTCATGGCTTACACCACTTCTTCATGAATATTATGATCCGATGTACCGCTATCAGTTAAGCAAGAAACAGGATCGAATTGTTTTCAAAGGAACATTTGAGGAAGTCACTGAGTGGGTAAAATCCACCGCTCAATAATGTTACACGTATCCTTCAATATTAAAATAAGGTGACGCTGTCACCTTATTGACCATTTCCAAGCCTGTTTAACGTACTTCCTGTTTAGCGTAACAGTGCACCCACTAAAAATAGTGCCCCCAATATCAAGCTGCACCCGGAACTGACATACCAAAATAGGTCGCTATTGCCTTTAAAGCGGCTTTTGATCAGTGGAAATATCGCCGCTCTAATTAAAAATACAGCAGCAATGGCAATTAGAATGGATTGAGTAAAGGGTAAAGAAAAAGAACCTTGAGCTGCACTGAATGCGTACAATCCCCAAATGGTTAATACCGTGCCGACAAAAATCGCCGTAAATGGTGGATACCAATGCCCTTCTTGAGCCTGTTTAACGATCCGTTCCCCTGCTCCGAGCCACTTAAATCCAGCTGCACCCCAAACCAGACACGCAAAATGCAATAGTGCAACAATCCATGTCAGCACAGCCGCCAAATACAATGCAGTTATTCCCATTTATGGTCCTTTCAGTGAGGTTTATTTTTTAAAGGCAATCTCAGTAATACCTTGGTAAATTAATTTAGAAGCTAACCCGCCTAAAATCAATCCGACCACTTTGCCTATCACTTTATGGATACGGGAATATGTTCGTCTTACAGAAGATAATGAAAATGTCTGGCATAATATAATACGCCAAATTAGAGAAGCTACCACAATTCCTAGCCAAATCACAAGTTTAGTCCACAATGGTGTCGAAGGTGAAATCGTAGTAGAGAAAATACTCATGAAAAATAGAACGGTTTGAGGATTAGATAAGTCAGCAATTAACCCTCGACGAAAATAAACGCCTGTTGGGAAATTTTCTGTATTTTTTTCGGTGGCAAGAGACAGTTGCGTTTTATTTCGAAAGACACTGATCGCGTAATATAATAAATATAATCCACCCAGAATCTTAATCAGGGAAAATAGCGACTCAAACTGTGTCATTAATGCCACCAGCCCAAATAACCCTAACCCTGAATAAATCGCATCCCCCAGAACAACTCCATAACCACAAGTTAATCCGGCTTTTTTACCTGAACTTAACGTTGTTTGAACTACCGTAAATAAGTTTGCTCCGGGGTTAAAAAAGGTCAAAACAAACAAAAACAAGGTAATCAGAATGCTGTGTAGTGGATCCATCATGGTGTCTCACATTAGCGGAAGATTTTTTTATTATAGACAGGGATAACCCATCGAGGTGCAACCTACGTCAGGTTATTGAAAATCCACCGTATGCGAATGAACTAAAAACACTATCCCAACGATTTTCGACGTTGCAGCAGCCACTTATCTAACTCATTTGCAAATTGTTGGCGATCACGTTGGTTTAAGCTAGCAGGCCCCCCAGTTTGCACGCCGCTAGCTCGCATCGTGTCCATAAAGTCTCTAATTGTCAGTCTTTCACGAATGGTGGCTTCACTGTAACGTTCACCTCGAGGGTTCAACGCCACCGCGCCCTTTTCCATGACTTCCGCTGCCAACGGAATATCAGCAGTAATCACTAAATCGCCGGCTTGTGCGCGTAAAACAATCTCATTATCTGCAACATCAAACCCAGCGGGAACTTGCAGAGTTTTTAAAAACATCGAAGGCGGAACCGATAAACGCTGGTTCGCCACAAATGTAATTTGCACTTTTTCTCTATCAGCCGCGCGATATAACACTTCTTTAATCACTTTAGGGCATGCATCCGCATCCACCCAAATCACCATCATTGACATATAACCTATCTATTTCATCTTTAAAAAATTAATGGTGAGCATAATAGCATGACGCGGTCTTTTAAGAGGAACAAACTGCCGTTTCTTGTCGCATCAATAGCCCGTAACTCATGAGTGAGCACACCACCACCAAAATACCGCCAGCAATAGCAACCCAATATCCTGCATAAATTCCAAGCTCATCCACCATTTTACCTGAGAGCATCGCCCCAAATGCCACGCCAATATTGAGTCCCGCAAGTAGCCATGTCATCCCTTCCGTTAAACGGTGATCGGGAACAATATTCTCCACCAGCGACATACCGATAATCATCGTTGGTGCAAAAAATAGCCCAGATATAAACATCACCATCGACAGTGACCAAATTCCCCCAACCCACAGCAACGGAATAATCGACAGCAATGTCAGAACCCCGCTGATTAGCAACATACGCGGCAAAGGCATTGATAAACGCATCCCTCCAAATACCACCCCCATCACACAAGAACCAATGGCATACAGCGATAACACTAAACTCGCCATCGCCGGCTGCCCTTGTATCTGTGCCAGCGTCACACTCAAAATATCGACCGTCCCCACAATCACGCCCAGCGAAATCATGAGAATAATCAACAGTTGTAAACTTGGCAGGCGCAAAATAGACGCCTTCGTGCTCATTATCTGGTGCTTATCGACTAAGGCAGGTTCTGTTTTACGTTGAGAAACTAAGAGCAAGACTCCCACCAGCAATAAAATACCCGCAATCATAATTCCCGCTTGTGGGAACAAAACCACTGTCAGCCCGACGGATAAGGGAGGTCCCGCAATAAATGTCAAATCATCGAATACAGTTTCCAACGAGTACGCCGTTTGCAACAGTGGATCCCCTTTGTAGATCTGCGACCATCTCGCGCGGATCATCGCCGACATACTCGGCATAAAGCCCGACAGAAATGCTCCTAAAAATAACCAAATATAAGAGAGCCCTAACCACGTAGACGCCACGATTAGCCCCATGCCCAGAACACTAATAAAAGTCACTAACGGCAATACGCGAAACTGACCAAGGCTATCCACTTGGCGAGAAATCTGCGGCGATAATAAGGCATAAGTCAGCACAAAAGTGGCTGAAACGCCACCTGCCAGTGCATAACTTCCTTGCAACATTGACAGCATGGTAATAATCCCAATCCCCATCATGGGTAACGCTAAGCGAGCCAAAAGCCCTGCTAAGGCGAATTGGATGCTTCCTGAAGCGTGAAAAAGTTGTTGGTATCGACTCAGCATGCAGTATCTCCATGATTAATAGGCATCGCATTAGGTGGCGATGACTATGTCCGCAATTTGCGCACCGAGCGGTCTCCAGACGGCATTGAACTCCTCTATGC
>NZ_JAERJY010000037.1:0-26723 GCF_018257375.1 Providencia sp. JGM181
CAATTTAGGTTTTTAGCATTATTTTGAAGCCGTCTTTTAAATTAAATTTATTCCATAATTATATATAATAAATATCTACTACCCTTAAAAAACAAAAGCCACGAATGATTATTACCGTGGCTTTTTATGATTCTGAAAAGAAATCTAGCGATATAAATCCTTTCGCTGGTAAGGTTCTATCTCACCTTCCTTACGCGTTTTCAAGAGCTTGAGGATCCACGTATATTGCTCTGGGTTAGGTTCAACTAAAAACTCTAACTCCTCATTCATTCGACGTGCAATATAGTTATCATCTTGCCCATCAATATCATCCATTGGTTCACGAACATAGATATGTAATTGATGATTAACGTGATCGTACACCGGAAATAAAGGAACAATTTTCGCTTTGCACACTTTCATCAATCGACCAATAGCGGGTAAAGTCGCTTTGTATGTACCAAAGAAATCAACAAACTCACTGTGCTCTTCCCCATGATCTTGATCGGGTAGATAAAAACCCCAGTAACCTTGTCTGACCGATGCAATAAAAGGTTTAATTCCTGCTTCGCGGGAATGAAGGCGCCCACCAAAATGGTAACGCGCTTTGTTCCACAAATAATCTGCAACAGGGTTTTTCTGGTGATGGAACATAGCCGCCATATTTTGCCCCATCGCAGCTAATAGCATCGCCGGAGCATCGACTGCCCAACCGTGAGGAACCATAAAAATCACATTGCTTTGCTGTTCCTGCAATTGGTCGATAATCTGTTTGTTATGCCACTGGGTACGCGCTAATGTTCGCTCAGCCCCACGGACACACAATTCAGCTAACATGACAAAAGACTGCGGTGCAGTTTCAAACATCCGGTCAACCAACCCTTCTCTTTGTTGCTCTTCCATATCAGGAAAGCAATAGAGTAAGTTAATTTTAGCTCGGCGACGGGCGCTCTTCGCTAATCGTCCAACCCATTTACCTATTTTTGCCAGCATAGGATCACGAACCTTAACAGGGATATAGGCAAGCGCAACAAACAGCCCTGCGCCTAACCAAACGCCCCAATATTTAGGTAATAAATAGGATTTATGAAACGTTGGCACATAGCCCTTTTTGCTGTCGGTATCTTGTTCTTTATTCATGTTATACCCAAGAAATCACGGCTATTTTGATAACCAAAAATGAATGTGTAAGAGCATTACAAAAAAAACTGGCAGACACAAGTATCTGCCAGTTTTTGGATGAAGAAACTGAAATGGTTATTTCAATTTAAGCTGAGGTTTAGTCTCTTTGACCAGCTCTAAATACTCTTTACGTTCTTTACCTGTTAAACCACCTGAGCTTGGTAATTTCGCAGTCAGTGGGTTGACGGCTTGTTGGTTAACCCACATTTCAAAATGGAGATGTGGTCCTGTCGAACGTCCAGTATTACCTGATAACGCAATGCGATCACCACGCTTTACTTTTTGCCCTGGTTTCACCAGCAATTGACGTAAATGCATATAACGCGTCGTATATTGGCGACCATGGCGAATAGCAATAAAGTTTCCTGCTGCACCACTGTATTTCGCCACAATCACTTCACCATCACCGACAGCTAACACCGGCGTGCCCACTGGCATGGAGAAGTCGACCCCTTTATGGGGCGCAACACGACCAGTTACAGGGTTAACACGACGTGGATTGAAGTGCGATGAAACTCTGAACTGCTTAACGGTTGGAAAACGTAAGAAACCGCGCTCTAAACCATTACCTTCACTGTCATAGTAGCGACCGTCTTCAGCACGGAAAGCGTAGTAATTTTTACCGCCAGACTGTAAACGTACGCCAACTAGTTGGCTCTGTTCATGAGTCCCATTGAGCATCTCGCGACCCATTAAAACGGTAAACTTATCGCCTTTTTTCAGCTTATTAAAATCCACCTGCCACTGTAATGCTTTGGTAACTTCACGGCCTTCTGTACGAGTCAAACCAGCTTTCTTAGTGCTTTGAGCAAACGTACCTTCGATAGAACCGGTCATCACGCTGTTTGTCCAATCCCCTTTGCGGATCTCTTTCACTTCCTCAAATTTGTTGGTTGCCCCAACACGTTTGAAGATACGCGTTTCACGACGAGAAACATCCCACGTTAAGGACTCTAATTCGCCATCAGCATTCAGTGTCCAACTCAGGGTTTGACCGATCTTTAAGTTACGTAATGATTTATGTTGGTTTGAAAGTGTCGCAACATCACCAGCTTCAATACCAAACTGGGTCAAAATAGACGATAAATTATCGCCACTTGAGACAACATATTCATGTGCGAGAGGTGTACCATCTGCATCTGATGCGTCAGTATCGCTGTCTGCAACGCCTTCATCGGGTAACTGCTCACTACTATCTTGAATTAAATCATCG
Organism: Providencia sp. JGM181; assembly: GCF_018257375.1. Taxonomy (NCBI): domain Bacteria; kingdom Pseudomonadati; phylum Pseudomonadota; class Gammaproteobacteria; order Enterobacterales; family Morganellaceae; genus Providencia; species Providencia sp. JGM181. Next base: position 2,375 of record NZ_JAERJY010000037.1, read on the forward strand.
CCTTCTGCTTCAATTGCTGATTGAGCAAAAGGAATGACTGTATCAGGAGAACTGTCACTTTCATGCGTGGTAGGGATATGTACAGGCCGCCAAATCGCGACGGCCATGGTGGCGACAGTGAGCGTGCTCAACACAATTTTATGGGTCTTGGACAAGCCGTTAAATGCCTGCACAATACCATTTGCCATTTGCTGCACTTTAAACTATTCCTCTATGCTTAATTCAGGCAGCTTGCGTATTGTTCTGATAGTTGAGTCAGAAACTTCATGTAGCTATCCGGTCCAATTGCCAGCCCACTACCGAGTGGGTCGAGAGTACCCATTTTGACTCCCGTATTTTTCGCTACGCTTTCAATAACCGCAGGTCTGAATTGTGGCTCAGCAAAAACACATTGCGCTTTATGCTCAACCAGTTGTGTTCGTATTTGATGCAATTTTTGGGCACCGGGCTGAATCTCAGGGTTTATCGTAAAATGCCCTAATGGAGCGAGCTGATAGTGTTTTTCAAAGTAGCCATAAGCATCGTGAAAAACAAAATACCCTTTATTTTGAGCCGGTTTTAAAATACTAGCAATTTTCTTATCGTTTTGCGCCATGTTTTCTTTGAATTTACGAAGGTTTACGTCCAGCTTATCTTTCTGAGCAGGATAAAGCTCTACTAAACGCGCGTAAATGTCATCGGCAGCCAAATTTGCAATATCTGGAGACAACCAGATGTGCATATTATACTCACCATGGTGATGATGTTCGTGATCCGCATCATGGTTAGGTTCATCGGCATGTTGATGGCTATCGTCCTCCTCATGGTTTTCAGCCATTAATAAGTTATGAATATTTTTCTGCTCAGCCAATGCCAGACGTTTATTCTGGTCTAATACATTGATTGGCTTCTCTAAAAACATTTCTAATTCAGGACCAACCCAAACAAATAAATCAGCCTGTTTTATCTTTTTTAAATCCGAAGGTTTCAGTGCATAATCATGTGGCGAAGCGCCATCAGGAAGTAAAACTTGTGTATCAGTGACACCATCAGCGATCCCCGCAGCAATGAAAGCTAAAGGTCGAATCGATGTGACGACATCGGCGTTGGCTAGTGGCAACATCGATGCGGTTAAAACTGAAGCTAACGTAGCTTTGCAGATGAATTTACGGGTAATAAGTTTCGATTTGTGTATCATGAACATTTTTCCGTGATCTTAAAATTGAAATGTTATAATATAACACAACTTGATTTCTGCAAGATGTTTTCATATGCAACCACTATTATCTTTAAATAAAATCTCTGTCTCATTTGGCGATAAAACCGTATTAAAGGATGTCACTTTTGCACTTAACAAAGGTGATATCGTGACGTTATTGGGGCCGAATGGTGCCGGTAAATCCACTATTGTTCGCGTGGTATTGGGGCTATTAGCGCCCACATCAGGCACTATCAATCGAGCCTCGTCACTCTCTATTGGTTATGTCCCACAAAAACTGCATTTAGATACCACCCTACCGCTAACCGTGAAGCGGTTTATGATGTTAAAGCAAGGTGTCCGCACGGCACATTTATTACCCGCTCTCGAGCGAGTAAAAGCCACGCATCTTATTGACCAGCCAATGCAGAAACTCTCGGGTGGTGAAACCCAGCGCGTTCTGCTTGCGCGTGCATTACTCAATAAACCTGATTTGTTGGTTCTCGATGAGCCCGCCCAAGGCGTCGATATTAATGGTCAAGTTGCGTTGTATGACCTAATCAATCAATTAAGAACTGAACTCGGTTGCGCGGTTCTCATGGTCTCTCATGACCTGCATTTAGTTATGGCAAAAACAGACCAAGTTTTATGTATTAACGGGCATATTTGTTGCTCTGGTACCCCTGATGTTGTCTCTAATCACCCTGAATTTGTTGCTATGTTTGGCTATCGGGGCGCACAGCAACTGGGGGTTTACCGTCATCAACATAATCACCAACATGATTTAGAAGGTAATGTGATTACATCCCACCAACACAGCAAGGATTGCCATCATGATTGAGTTACTGTTACCTGGTTGGATTGCAGGTATGTTACTCGCGATTGCTGCCGGTCCCTTAGGTTCCTTTGTGGTTTGGCGCCGCATGTCCTATTTTGGGGACACCCTCGCCCACGCATCTTTGCTAGGTGTTGCCTTCGGTTTGCTGTTAAACATTAATCCCTTTTACGCCGTGATCGCCGTGACGTTATTATTGGCTCTAATCCTTGTGTGGCTGGAAAAACGTCCTCAACTCGCCGTCGATACATTACTCGGCATTATGGCTCACAGCTCCCTCTCTTTAGGGCTTGTTGTCGTCAGCCTAATGGCGAATGTCCGCGTCGACCTTATGGCTTATCTATTTGGTGATTTGTTATCCGTAACATATGAAGACATTATAACGATTCTAATCGGTGTAGTTGTCGTTTGCGGGTTGCTTTTTTATCGATGGCGGGCGCTTTTATCGATGACAGTTAGCTCAGAGCTGGCTTTTGTGGATGGAATTAATCTCCAACGCTCTCGCTTATTGTTGATGATGGTCACTGCGTTAACTATCGGGATCGCAATGAAATTTGTTGGCGCGCTGATCATTACCTCTTTACTGATCATCCCTGCCGCAACCGCTCGACGTTTTGCAAAAACACCAGAGCAAATGGCGCTCACCGCCATTGGTATTGGCATGGTTTCCGTTACTGGTGGATTAACCTTATCGGCATTTTACGACACTCCGGCAGGCCCATCCGTGGTACTAACTTCTGCCATTTTATTTATTCTAAGTTTGTGCGTAAAAACGAAAAACTAGTTGTATAAAAAGAATGCCTGAATAAAACCGTATCTGGATAAAAAAACCTATAGAAAACCCGCTTTATGCGGGTTCCAATAAAATTCAATAATACGTATTATTTAGCATTCTTTTTATCGTCATTCACAGGGGTTTCTACATCACCGACACTATCATTTATAAATCCACCGACACAATCCATAAATTGATTAACTTTTAGTTTAAATCCTTCATCTGAGTATTTGGGATTATTTAACTTATCTTTTGGAACATTCACGTTTAAATCCCCATGAAATTTCTTGTTTAAGTCAATTTCACCCTCGATACTCACCCAATATGTTGATCCCTCAGGTAGATATCGAGAACAGCTTTCAATGGTTTCCTTATTGGAGATAGCTTTTGTGTTTTTTGTGCAACCAGAAACAACGGTCGCAAATAAAAGTATTGTGAGCGCAAATGTGTAAGAAGCTTTATTCATGGACCTATCCTAATAGTCGAAAAAACACCACATGATAATAAAAATCATTATCAGTGTCTGTGTTTTTAAAATTTACTGCATATAATCTCAATACCCTTTCGCTGACTAAATAATGATAATTTCGCAATTTAGTGAAATATGGATACAAAAAAACCCAGTAATTGTGGCTAAATTGCTGGGTTCATTTCATTTGAAATGCGTATGATAATATTTAAATCATACGTATCTATATATCAATCAAGCGTTTAAAATCTAGACTTCTTTCGGCGTTAACCCGAAATGAGAATAAGCATGGGCTGTTGCCATACGCCCTCTTGGTGTTCGCTGGATAAAGCCTTGCTGAATAAGATAAGGTTCAAGCACATCTTCGATGGTCTCGCGCTCCTCGCCAATCGCAGCGGCAAGGTTATCAACACCAACTGGTCCACCCATAAACTTATCGATGATGGCAACCAGCAGTTTACGGTCAAGATAGTCAAAACCAGCCGCATCCACATTCAACATATCCAGCGCTTGGCTCGCAATCAACTCATCAATACTGCCATTGCCTTTTACTTGGGCAAAGTCACGCACACGGCGTAATAAACGGTTAGTGATCCGTGGTGTTCCACGTGAACGCATCGCGACCTGCAATGCCCCTTCTTCGGTAATATCCAGTCCCATATACTGAGCGCTACGCTTCACGATATGTTGCAAATCATCAACTTGGTAAAACTCTAATCGTTGCACAATCCCAAAGCGGTCACGCAGTGGCGAAGTCAAGGAACCGGCGCGTGTAGTGGCGCCGATTAACGTGAATGGCGGTAAATCGATTTTAATGGAACGTGCCGCAGGACCTTCACCAATCATAATGTCTAATTGGTAGTCTTCCATGGCAGGATACAAAATCTCTTCGACTACGGGGGAAAGGCGATGGATTTCATCAATAAACAGGACATCATGGGGTTCAAGGTTAGTCAGCATCGCAGCCAAATCCCCTGCCTTTTCTAGCACAGGTCCTGATGTTGTCCGCAAATTAACGCCAAGTTCGTTGGCAACAATACCCGCTAAGGTGGTTTTTCCTAACCCTGGTGGTCCAAAAATTAACAGATGATCAAGCGCATCCCCCCGCATTTTGGCTGCCTGAATAAATATTTCCATTTGATGCTTAACTTGCGGTTGCCCAATATACTCATCCAGTAATTTAGGGCGGATCGCGCGATCAATGGCTTCTTCTTCAGAATGCAGCACTTCAGCAGTAATTAGGCGATCAGCTTCAATCATCGTAATAATCTCTCAATTAAAGTGCTGCGCGTAAGGCATCACGGATCAGTGTTTCAGAATCGCTATCAGGTTTCGCGACTTTACTCACCATACGGCTGGCTTCTTGCGGCTTATATCCCAAAGCAATCAAGGCAGCAGCCGCTTCGGCTTCAATATCTGCTTGGCTTGGTCCTTGGCTCTTCACGCTAGGTAAATCAATATCGCTCACTGGGTTGAAAAGATCCCCATTCAAGCCTTTGAAGCGGTCTTTCATTTCGACCACTAAACGCTCGGCAGTTTTCTTACCAATACCCGGTAGTTTCACCAGAGAGGAAATCGCTTCTTGCTCGATGGCAGACACAAATTGTTGAGCCGACATGCCAGATAAAATTGCGAGTGCCAGTTTAGGACCCACGCCATTGACTTTAATCAGCTCTTTAAATAGTGCACGCTCTTGTTTGTCATTGAAACCATACAGTAATTGAGCATCTTCTCGCACCACAAAGTGGGTGAAAACAATCGCTTCTTGACCAATTTCAGGTAATTCATAGAAACAGGTCATTGGCATATGAACTTCATAGCCAACGCCTTGTAGCTCAAGTAACACAATGGGTGGTTGCTTTTCTAATACGATGCCACGTAAACGACCTATCACACTGAACCCCTTAAATTTGATTAGCGTCTTAAAATTTTACTCTGCTGTTTATATCACAAAAAATGCTGGATGCATATCCAGTCTTCATCTTAATCTTCCACGGGTCAACACTAAACGCGGATCGCCGACTTTCAGCAGGTTTTGATTAAAATGGCAATGTGTGATGGCAATCGCCAGCGCATCCGCGGCATCCGCTTGGGGGCTAGCCGATAATTTTAGGATAGATTTCACCATATGTTGAACTTGGCTTTTTTCTGCAGCTCCCGTTCCCACAACAGTTTGCTTGACTTGGCGAGCCGCATATTCAAAAACGGGAATATTTTGGTTTGCTGCCGCGACAATCGCCACACCACGAGCTTGCCCCAGTTTCAGAGCCGAGTCCGCATTCTTCGCCATAAACACTTGTTCGATAGATAAAACATCAGGTTGGTACTGGGTGATAATTTCCGAGACTCCCGCATAAATACGCTGCAGACGGCTTGGTAAATCATCAACTTGAGTACGAATACACCCACTTCCAAGATAGAGTAATTGCCTACCTTGTTGGCGAATAACACCGTATCCTGTGATCCGTGAGCCAGGGTCGATACCTAGAATAATCGCCATATAAAACCTATAGTTGCCCTTTATTAATTTTCATATCATCTTATTCCCATCTAATGGCAGCCACAATGGCAACAAGGAAATATCACCGTTTCCACCGGAATTTCAGTGTAAATAGCATTCCTACCATCATAAATATAGCAAATAAAAGAGAAGGTGAAGATGGGAGAGGCGTTAGAGAAAACAGGCTGGACACAGCCCGCTTTCTCTACGCAGACATCGTCTTAATTACAGTTGCTCAGCAACTTCATCAGAGATATCACCGTTATGATAAACTTCCTGTACGTCGTCTGAATCTTCTAACATATCAATCAGACGCAGTAATTTAGGGGCAGTTTCAACATCAAGTTCGGCTTTAGTGGATGGAACCATAGAAACTTCAGCGTTTTCGCTAGTAAAACCAGCGGCATCCAGCGCATCTTTCACTTCACCAAACGTTTCTGGTGTAGTGTAAACGTCAATCGCGCCATCATCGTAAGTTTCAACGTCGTCGGCACCCGCTTCCAATGCAGCTTCCATCAGAGCATCTTCGTCCACGCCCGGTGCGTAAGTGATCACGCCACGTTTGGTGAACAGATAAGATACAGAACCATCAGTCCCTAAGTTACCGCCCGTTTTCGTAAACGCGTGGCGAACTTCAGAGACGGTACGGTTACGGTTGTCACTTAAACATTCAACCATAACCGCTGTGCCGCCAGGACCGTAACCTTCATAAATGATGGTTTCCATATTATCGTTGTCATCATTACCCACACCACGCGCAATCGCACGGTTTAATGTGTCGCGAGTCATGTTGTTTGATAATGCTTTATCCACAGCAGCACGCAAACGTGGGTTAGTTGCGACATCGCCGCCGCCTAAACGCGCTGCAGTGACCAGCTCACGAATAATTTTAGTGAAAATCTTACCGCGTTTTGCGTCTTGCGCCGCTTTACGGTGTTTGGTGTTGGCCCACTTACTATGACCTGCCATGAAATATCTCCAAAAACGTCAATAAAATAATTAAACAGCAAATTCTAAAATAGCCTGGCTGTTGCTCCACGATTTTGTCAGCTTTGCCGCCTGTTGCGGTTCAAGCCAACAAAATTCTGTGTGTTCAGTCAGTAATGGCGTTTGTTCATCACTTAGCACCAATTTAAACCAATGTTCTTTACAGTGGGTTACATCCAGTGCATAACGATGCCTGAAATGCGGGAAAATTTCAAAGATGATACTTTTCGACAAATCATGTAACTGACTTGGTTGCGGGTTAAACCCCGTCTCTTCTTTGATTTCGCGAAGCGCTGCATCCGCAGCACTGTTTTCATGAAGTTCCAAACTTCCGGTTACTGATTGCCAGAAGTCTGGATCATCTTTACGCCGCATCATAAGCACCCGCCCCGTGTTTTCAGCCACCATAATGACTAATACCGATTCTGGGCGCTTATAACTTTTCATTACTCTTCTTCTTTCGCCACAACTGCAATCGCTAACTCAGTCAGCGAATCAGGGTTTGCATGACTTGGCGCATTGGTCATTAAACATGCCGCTGCGGTCGTTTTCGGGAAGGCAATAACATCACGGATGTTATCAGTTCCAGTTAACAGCATCACTAAGCGGTCTAAACCAAATGCCAAACCTGCATGTGGTGGCGTACCATATTTCAGTGCATCTAACAGGAAGCCGAACTTCTCACGTTGTTCTTCTTCATTGATACCTAAAATACCGAATACGGTTTGTTGCATTTCACTGCGGTGAATACGGACAGAACCGCCACCCACTTCGTAACCATTGATAACCATATCGTAGGCATTCGCAACGGCATCTTCAGGGTTCTTCGCCAGATCTTCCGGTGTGAAATCTTTTGGTGAAGTGAATGGGTGGTGCATTGCGGTTAAGCCGCCTTCGCCATTTTCTTCAAACATTGGGAAATCGATAACCCACAGTGGCTGCCAGCTATTTAAGTTGGTCAGCTCGAAGTCACGACCCACTTTCAGGCGTAGTGCGCCCATGGAGTCAGTCACCACATTTTTCGCACCCGCACCAAACAGGATAATATCGCCATCGGCAGCGCCAGTACGTTCAATAATTTGCTCGATAATTTCTAAGCTTAGGAATTTAGCAACTGGGCTTTGAATGCCTTCTAAGCCTTTCGCGCGTTCGTTGATTTTCATCCACGCTAAGCCTTTCGCACCATAGATGCCCACGAAATTGCCGTATTCGTCAATTTGTTTACGGGTCATTGCTGCGCCGCCTGGCACTTTCAGGGCTGCAACACGACCTTTAGGATCATTTGCTGGCCCCGCAAATACTGCGAATTCAACATCTTTAACGATATCAGCAACATCAACCAGTTCCATTGGGTTACGCAGGTCTGGTTTATCTGAACCGTAACGACGCATCGCTTCTGCGAAGGTCATGATTGGGAAATCGCCTAAATCAACGCCTTTCACGTCAAGCCACAAGTTGCGGATCATACGCTCCATCACTTCGCGAACTTGTTCCGCGCTCATGAACGAGGTTTCCACATCGATTTGGGTAAATTCAGGTTGACGGTCAGCACGTAAATCTTCGTCACGGAAGCATTTTACGATTTGATAGTAACGATCAAAACCAGACATCATCAGCAGCTGTTTGAACAACTGAGGGGATTGTGGCAATGCATAGAATTTGCCTTTATGAACACGGCTTGGTACTAAGTAATCACGCGCACCTTCTGGCGTCGCTTTAGTTAGCATTGGCGTTTCAACGTCCATAAAGCCTTCTTTGTCCATAAAGTTACGAACAAAGCTGGTGATTTTCGCGCGAGTACGCAGACGGTCTGACATCTCCGGACGGCGTAAATCTAAATAACGGTATTTTAAACGACGCTCTTCCGTGTTGGTTTGATTGCTGTCTAACGGCAGAGGTTCAGATTTGTTAAAGACTTCCAGACCTTCAGCAAAGATTTCAATTTCACCCGTAGCCATGTCTTTGTTTTTCTGGCTATCTGGGCGCGCACGTACTGTACCTGTGATTTGGATGCAGAACTCGTTACGCAGTTCTGACGCTTTCTCAAATATGTCTTTACGCTCTGGATCGAAGAAAACTTGAACGATACCTTCACGATCACGCATATCGATAAAAATCAAACCACCTAAGTCACGACGGCGGTTTACCCATCCACAAAGAGTGACCTTCTGGCCTTCATGAGCGATATTTAATTGCCCACAATAATTAGTACGCATACTCTATCCTTTTACTCAGCTTGTTGTGCTTTTGCTTGCTGCGGGAATTTGGCATTTAGCTGAAAATTCAGAATGTCAAAAAAGGCAGACATTATATAGGAAATTCTGTTAGACAAACAGTTTGCTATACAGCTTAACTGCGAAATTGATACAAAAAAACCATCTCTAATCAATAAAAATGGTTCTTATCTATTAAAACGATCCCAACGAATCTAAAAAAATCACACACCCAATTGAGAATTAAAATTTGATTGTTTGTTAGATCATAATTTTTTTGGGAATAATTACCCGTCTCATTTTGCTATAATTACTCATATTCAGACACTTTTGCCTGAAACTAGAGGAACCTTTATGAAAAAAATTCTACTCGCATCATCCCTTCTTGTTCTGCTTGCAGGATGCCAAAACGGAAATAATACCAATACGATGAAGCCCACCAATAGCAACAATAAAATCTTTTATATCGACTCCTCTCTGGCTGACTGTGTCGGCGTTGCACCTATGAAATGCATGAAAGTTAAAGAAAAACCAACGGATGATTGGCAATATTTTTACTCATCCATTCAAGGATTCAGCTATGAGCCTGGCTATAACTACGTACTAGAGGTTCAACAATTTGATGTGCCTAACCCACCCGCTGATGCCCCAAGCATTCGTTATGAGTTAGTCAAAGTTATCGAGAAAAAATAATGTCGACGCAGGTGTAAAACCACCTGCTCTTTTCTATGATTGGCCGCAAGCTACAACAGGTTAAGGCAAAAGATGAGCACTAAAATCATTGATAAATTAGGTTTAATTACCATTCAAAATGGCAAAGTTGCCATGGTTCGTTCCCATAATAAAACCCTATTTTATATTCCTGGCGGAAAACGTGAGCACGGTGAAACTGACCAACAGGCGCTTGCTCGCGAAATCGATGAGGAACTCACATTAGCCTTGCACCCTGAATCCATCAGATTCTACGGAGAATTCACAGGGTTAGCTGATGGCAAACAGGATGGCACACAGGTTTGTATTCGTTGTTACCACGCCGATTACGACGGAACCCCTCAACCCGCGGCTGAAATTGCTGAACTAGTGTGGTTAGATTCCAATGATACTGACCGCTGTTCTATCACCGCGATAGCTGTCTTGGCGCAACTCAAAGCGGATAATCTCATTAAGTAATTCAAAGATGAATTATCAAAATCGATATATTTCTATTTGTAGATTTACCTATTAGGTTTTAAAATTTAGAAAATTTAATTTATCTCCACAGAGGTAGAGTAAAAAATGGTCAGTTCTTTATACGCTGTACTAGGAGCCTTATTGATACTGAGACTATCACTCAATGTCGTAAAGCTAAGAAATCAGTACCGTGTGTCTGTTGGCGATGGTGGGTTTTCTGAACTGCAAACCGCTATCCGTGTGCATGGCAATGCCATCGAATACATTCCAATTTCATTAATTTTATTACTGTTAATGGAGATGAATGGCGCCAAAGTATGGATGATCCATGTTTGCGGCATTCTGCTAATTGCAAGCCGCATGCTCCACTCTTACGGTTTAAAAAACCATGACTATTCACAGCGTCGAATGGGAATGATGGGAACTTATTTGGCTCTCGCCTTGATGGTCATGGCCAATGCCTATTATCTACCTTGGGTACAAATGGTGTCGTTCTCCTTTTAGTTTTCCTTACTTTTGTGCGGATTGGTTTTCAGGTTATATGGCTTTCTGCTACAATCCGCCACTACTTTTGTTCTGCTAATTAATACAAGTCTATGTCAAGTCAGGATCCAAACCATAAAGACAGCCTTTTCTCCGCGCCGATCGCCAATTTAGGTGACTGGAAGTTTGATGAAAAAGTGGCTGAAGTTTTCCCCGATATGATCCAACGTTCCGTACCGGGTTACTCCAATATCATCACCATGATTGGGATGCTAGCGGGTCGTTTTGTGACACCAAATAGCCAAGTCTATGATCTGGGTTGTTCCCTTGGTGCCGCCACCCTGTCTGTTCGTCGAAATATTTCAGCGGAAAACTGCAAAATTATTTCTGTCGATAATTCACCCGCCATGGTTGAACGCTGCCGCCGTCATATTGATGCGTATAAAGCCCAAACCCCTGTCGAGGTTATCGAAGGGGATATTCGCGATATTCATATTGAAAATGCGTCCATGGTTATCCTTAACTTCACATTGCAGTTTTTAAATCCCGATGATCGCGAAAAATTGCTCACTAAAATTTACCAAGGGTTATTACCTGGCGGTATTTTAGTGTTATCTGAGAAATTCAATTTTGAAGATACGCAAATTGGTGAGTTGCTCTTCAATATGCACCATGATTTCAAACGCGCCAACGGGTATAGCGAACTCGAAATCAGCCAAAAACGCAGCATGCTCGAAAATGTCATGCTCACCGACTCTGTTGAAGCGCATAAAGCCCGCCTAAAACGCGTTGGATTCACCCATTGTGAAGTTTGGTTCCAATGTTTTAACTTCGGTTCATTATTAGCATTAAAAGAGGGGCAGTAATGATCGATTTCGGTCGTTTTTATCAACAAATTGCCGTTGGCCCTCTTAGCCATTGGTTAGAAACACTGCCTGCTCAACTGGCGGCATGGAAGAAAGAAGGTCTACACGGTGGGTTCTCTTCATGGGAGAAAATGTTAGATAACCTGCCTGTCATGACACCAACCCAGTTAGATATTAAAAATAGTGTCACTGCAACGCGCGATCCGGAATTAACAGAAGGTGAAACTCGCCGGTTAAACAATATTTTGGGGCAGCTGAAACCTTGGCGTAAAGGGCCATTTTCTCTCTATGGCGTCAATATCGATACCGAATGGCGTTCAGATTGGAAATGGGATCGCGTTCTGCCACATATTTCCCCATTAAAAGGCCGCCATGTGTTAGATGTGGGCTGCGGAAGTGGTTATCACATGTGGCGTATGCTGGGCGAAGAAGCGGAGTTTGTTGTCGGCATCGATCCTACTGAACTGTTTTTATGCCAATTTGAAGCGGTTAGAAAACTGTTAGGTGATGACCAACGCGCACATTTATTACCATTAGGTATTGAACAACTTCCCGCCTTAAAAGCCTTTGATACCGTATTCTCGATGGGCGTTCTGTATCATCGTCGCTCCCCACTCGACCATTTATGGCAGTTAAAAGATCAACTCGTCAGTGAAGGTGAGTTAGTGTTGGAAAGTTTAGTGATTGAAGGTGATGAATTCCAATGCCTGATCCCTGGCGATCGCTATGCACAAATGCGCAACGTTTACTTTATTCCTTCCGCCAAAATGCTCAAAGTATGGTTAGAGAAATGCGGTTTTGTCGATGTACGCATTGTTGACCAAGCGGTGACTTCGTTAGACGAACAGCGTCGTACTGAGTGGATGCAAACGGATTCGTTAGCGGAATTTTTAGACCCTAATGATCAATCCAAAACCATCGAAGGGTATCCTGCCCCTCTACGTGCGATTTTAGTGGCGAAAAAACCGTAATATTGTAAGACGGCAATTCTCACCGACCGTACACGATAAAACCCCCAAAAGTTCATCGACAACTCACGGGGGTTTTTATTTTTGTGCCACAAAAAATAACGGCTACAAATTATTCATTAAATACTCTTCAACCGCTTTTGCATCATTCGCCGAATCAAAATCCATTCCTAACGATAGCGTGCCATCTTTTAATTCAATTGCTCTAGGCTTGGTATAGGAATAGTTAATGTTTTTGATTTTCTCACCGACTGACTGTTTTGCCAGTTCAGAGTGTTCACAGACATTGGCTATTCCCTTGAGCATCTCTTTGCTATAACCATCGATACCCATAGTTTCGAGTTGCTCTTTTGAAAAGGTTGCCCAATCGAAGTTTGCTTTAATGTCTGACCCACAGGTTTTATTTAATGCCGTGATTTGAGAGGAAACTTCCGTTTCATACTTTTGATGCTTCTCTTTTTCAGCTAATGAAAAAGCAAACGAGGAGGTTGTCATTAATAAAAGAGATGAGGCTAATACAATATTTTTCAGCATGATTTTTTCCTTAAAATTCATTCATATGTTTTTAGTTTTTGCTAAGTTCAACAATCTAAAAACAAAAGGAGGTATTTAACCTCCCTATCTTAACTCTCCCTATCACAAATTCAGTCAGTCCTATTCCGAATTTATGATTTACGCCGGAACTTTTTCCGTTATAGAAATAAAGTCCATCATCGCTTCCACCGTTGGTCCATCCACACAGTAGTGCGTGAACTCATCGGTTTCACTGTTTGATGCCATGGTTACACCGGCTTTGCGGTAATTCATACTGGAAGGGACGGTTTTCCCTGCGGAGCTGTGTACTTCCGTTAGACCAATTTCCATAAACTTGGTCATATTCGCCAACCGAACTCCCGCGCCAGCCATAATGATTGGACCATTAATTTCACGGCTTTTTTCGTGCAATTCTTTCAGTAGTGGCAAACCTAATTCAGCACTTTGTTGCTGACCGGATGTTAAAATACGCGCCACACCAAGGTTTTTAAGTTGCTCTAATGCCAGTAACGGATTGATACACATATCAAAAGCACGATGGAAAGTAATCTCCATTCCATTCGCAATTTCCATTAAGGTCTGCATCCGTTCGATATCAATGCGCCCTTCTGTATCTAAGATCCCCACCACTGCGCCGGGAAACCCCATCTCCTTGATCATCTGCAAATCTTCACGGATCACATCAAATTCACTCACGTTATAGCAAAAATCGCCACCACGAGGACGAATAATGGGATGAACAGGAATATGAAGTTTCTCTCTCGCCAATTTTAAATAGCCGTAGCTTGGTGTTAGCCCCCCATCTGCTGCCCCCGAGCAGAGCTCAATGCGATTTGCACCATATTCTTGCGCGACTTCGGCGCATTCTATACCAAAACAGCAAATTTCCAGTTTCGCCATGAAGATCTCCAAAATGGTCATAAGCTCAGTAGAATATGAGCTGAAAATTGAGGGCCAAAACGTGCTTTTTATTAGGCATTCAACTAACTATGCCACTTTTTGTTAAATGTTATCTGCGTGATATCACACCATTTAGAGTTGGCTCTAAATAATGATCAATAACGTTAATTGCATCACTTATTTTTCGCTTTCAACGATGTTTCTAAGGGAAAATGGGTGATATTTGAGGGTAATTAAGCCGTTTGTCACGGCCAAAGTCGGATTTGGCAGTCTTTCTTGCTGACCTTTAGGTTGACTCACTTTATAGGAGTAGCCCTCTGGTAGTGTGTCCGGTAATAAACGACGCGCTGTCTCTTCCAATAATTCTGGCGCGACCTCTATGACCATTTCAATATGTTCCCAGCTCTCTTGAGGATAGATTTTATCTTTTGGAAAAGGCAGTTCAATAATATAGACATCCTGCCCAGCAACTTGAATGGGCTTTTTCAGATCATAAAGACGAATTGGGCGACCATTAATCAGGTTATCGGAAAGTAACTCGGCGCATTGTAATAGCCCATCATGCCAACGCTCTGCGGTTTCCTGATGATGGCAACGTACAGAAATATGGTCAATCACATAATCTGTCAAAGACAAACCGAGTGCATGCGCCATTGCCGTCACTTTTTTTTCAAAATAAGGCAGGTCACACCATAAATCATTTAACTGAGGGATTTTATCGAAATCTAACATTCACATAACTCTATTGAAAAAAACAAAGATAATAAAAAGTGAAACAAGCGCCAGACTGTAGCACGACTCCCCCAAAATATGGTATAAAACCTGCCGTTTTTTCTCTTCCACCTTTTAGTTACGCCCATGAAATGGCACAATGCGGTAACTATGTTCGTTATTTAAGGTAATCCGGTGAATATTCAGGCTATTCTTTCAGATAAAATCAGTGCTGCAATGCTAGCAGCGGGAGCTCCAGAAGGCTGTGACGCCCTTGTTCGTCAATCAGCTAAAGCGCAATTTGGTGACTATCAGGCTAACGGCGTGATGGGAGCTGCGAAAAAAATGGGTCTGCCTCCCCGACAACTGGCCGAGCAAATTGTCAGCCAATTAGATCTCGAAGGTATCGCATCTAAAATTGAAATCGCCGGTCCCGGTTTCATCAACATTTTTATCGACCCAACATGGATTGCGACTCACGCAGAAAACGCGCTGACCAGCGACCGTTTAGGCCTAGCACCTGTTAAAGCCGAAACCATCGTGATTGACTACTCCGCGCCTAACGTTGCAAAACAGATGCACGTTGGTCATTTGCGCTCCACGATTATTGGTGATGCTGCGGCACGTACCCAAGAATTTATCGGTCACAAAGTGATCCGCGCTAATCACGTAGGCGACTGGGGTACACAGTTCGGGATGCTGATTGCTTACTTAGAAAAAGTGCAAAATGAAGATGCCAGCGACATGGCGCTTTCAGACCTCGAAGAATTCTATCGCGAAGCGAAAAAACATTACGACGAAGATGAAGACTTTGCCCTTCGTGCTCGTGGTTACGTGGTGAAACTACAATCTGGTGATGAATACTGCCGTAAAATGTGGCGTAAACTGGTTGATATCACCATGCAACAGAACCAAGAAACTTATCGCCGTTTAAACGTCACGTTAACGGAAGACGATGTGATGGGTGAAAGCCTGTATAACAGCATGCTACCAGGCATCGTTGCTGACTTAAAAGCCAAAGGTTTAGCCGTAGAAAGCGAAGGTGCAACGGTAGTTTTCCTTGATGAATTCAAAAACAAGGAAGGCGAACCGATGGGCGTTATCGTCCAGAAGAAAGATGGCGGTTTCCTGTACACCACCACCGACATCGCCTGTGCAAAATACCGTTATGAAACCTTGCATGCGGATCGCTCTTTGTATTACATCGACTCCCGCCAGCATCAACATTTAATGCAAGCTTGGACTATCGTCCGTAAAGCGGGCTATATTCCAGAATCCATGGCGCTTGAGCACCATATGTTCGGAATGATGCTAGGAAAAGACGGTAAGCCATTCAAAACCCGTTCAGGCGGTACTGTTCGTCTGTCCGACCTGTTAGATGAAGCCGTTGAACGCGCCCAAACGCTGATCCGGGAGAAAAACCCGGATATGGCAGAAGAGGAATTGCTGAATCTTGCTAATGTCGTAGGTATCGGCGCGGTTAAATATGCTGACCTGTCTAAAAACCGTACCACTGACTACATTTTCGATTGGGACAATATGTTAGCCTTTGAAGGTAACACCGCGCCATATATGCAATATGCCTATACTCGCGTTGCCTCTATCTTCAAAAAAGCAGACATTACCGAAGCAGATTTAACTTTACCAATCGTATTAGAAGCACCACACGAAATGGCATTAGCAACGCGTTTAATGCAGTTTGAAGAGACAATCTTAACAGTTGCACGTGAAGGTACGCCACACGTTATGTGTGCTTATCTGTATGACTTAGCGGGTCTGTTCTCTAGTTTCTATGAACATTGCCCTATTTTGTCCGCAGACACCGATGCACAGCGTCAAAGCCGTTTAAAACTGGCTTTATTAACGCAAAAAACCTTAAAAGCAGGTCTGGATACATTAGGTATCGAAACCGTCGAAAGAATGTAAGTTTTATTCTTTTGTTTAAAGCCCACTTCGGTGGGCTTTTTGCTTTTCACTTCTCCCCTCCCTTTCCCCTCTCTTTTCTGCACTATTTTTGAGCAATTTGTTGTAACGGATAGATAGCTTGCACTTATTTGGTGAGCAACCTCTCATTATTTCCCTTCATTTCAATTTATTACGCCCTAAAAACAAAAATTTAACATTTGGCACGATGCTTGCTTTATCTCTTTTGCCTTTTCAAAAAGACAGGGGGATTTATGAAGTACATCATCGCAATTATTAAACCGTTCAAATTAGAAGATGTTCGTGAAGCACTCACTGAGTTAGGAATACAAGGGATGACCATCTGTGAAGTCAAAGGATATGGCAGACAAAAGGGTCACGCGGAACTTTACCGTGGTGCGGAATATGAAGTGAGTTTTCTACCCAAAACCAAAATGGAGATTGCTATCAGCGATGACTTACTGGAACCCGCTCTCGATGCGATTATTCGTACCGCAGATACGGGGAAAGTGGGAGATGGAAAGCTGTTTGTTTTTGAACTTCTACAGGCCGTTCGCATTCGTACCAGCGAATCCGGCGATGACGCACTTTAAGGGAGATAAATAATGAGACGATTATGGTTACCTGCCACACTCTTCGCCTTAAGTTATTTCGCACTTCCCGCCTATGCGTCGGAAGTGAATGCCGTTGATAAAGCGGATAATGCTTTTATGTTGATCTGCACGGCGTTGGTATTTTTTATGACCATCCCCGGCATTGCACTGTTTTATGGCGGATTATTACGCAGCAAAAACGTGTTATCGCTGATCACCCAAGTAATGCTGATTTTTAGTGTGGTGATTATTCTTTGGTTTGTATTCGGCTATAGCCTCGCTTTCACCGCAGGAAATAAAATCTTTGGGGATGGCTCTTTAACGTTTCTAAGCGCGATGTCCATCGACGATTTATCGGGTTCCATTAATCGATATATCCATGTTGCCTTCCAAGGCTCATTTGCGGTTATTACCCTCGCATTAATTGTCGGAGCACTGGGAGAACGCGTGCGTTTCTCCGCACTTCTTATTTTTACCGTGATTTGGTTTACCTTCTCTTATGTACCTATCGCGCATATGGTGTGGGCTGAAGGTGGATGGCTGGCGGATGATGGAGCTCTCGATTTTGCAGGTGGAACCGTAGTGCACATTAATGCCGCTGTCGCTGCACTGGTTGGCGCCTATTTGCTGGGTAAACGTAGTGACTACAGCCAAGTGGTGCTAAAGCCCCATAACTTACCGATGGTCTTTATGGGTACCGCAGTCCTATACATTGGGTGGTTTGGCTTTAACGCCGGTTCCGCTGGCAGTGCCAATAATATTGCCGCACTGGCGTTTATTAACACGGTGATTGCAACGGCTGGCGCTATCCTTTCATGGACATTTACTGAGTGGTTATTGAGAGGAAAACCCTCCATGCTTGGAAGCTGCTCCGGTTGTATCTCTGGATTAGTCGCTATCACACCTGCGGCCGGTACTGTTGGTCCTATTGGTGCACTTGTTATTGGTGTTGTCGGGGGAATTATTGGGCTTTGGGGCGTTGTCGTCTTAAAACGTTGGTTAAAAGCCGATGATGTGTGCGATGTTTTTGGTATCCATGGCACCTGCGGTATTATTGGTTGCATACTCACAGGCGTATTTACCTCGACGCTGTTTGGGGGACTCGGTTATCGTGACAACGTCACGTTATCTCACCAAGTCTTTGTTCAGCTTGAGAGTATTGTGGTCACCATTGTATGGTCGGGTGTTGTCGCATTTATCGCCTTTAAACTGGCGGATAAGCTAGTTGGTCTGCGGGTTTCCCCAGAAGAAGAGTGCGATGGGTTGGATCTTACCACTCATGGCGAGCGCGCTTATCATCCGTAATTGTCTACTCCCCCTCGGTTGAGGGGGGAGTTTGTTCTATCTCAGACTAATACTAATTTCAAATGCAAAAACTCAGCACTACGCAATACTACGCTTCATAAAGTCACGCGGGCGGAAGCCTAATAGATACAGCGCCACAAAATAGCTCCCTGCACCAACAACCACTACCCCCATCAAACGTAAAATGCGCATCAGCATATTGCCGTCTTGCCACGGTGGCATAAAGTGCAGTACGCCAAATAGCACCACAACCATCACCGCCAAGGCAACAAACAATTTAACTAAGAAACCGCGCCAGCCTGCTAACGGCTGGAAAATATCTTGCTTGCGTAACTGCCAATACAGAACACCGGCGTTAAAACATGCCGCCAGCCCAATAGACAGCGCTAAACCTGCATGTTGCAGAGGTCCAATAAAGGCTAAGTTCATTAACTGAGTCAGGATCAAAGTGACTATCGCTATTCTGACCGGAGTACGAATATCTTGGCGAGAATAGAAACCTGGCGCCAAGATTTTTACTAAAATCATCCCCGTTAAGCCTACACAGTAGGCCATTAATGCATACTGGGTCATCAAGGAGTCGTGAGCGGTAAATTTATCATATTGGAAAAGCGAAACCGTTAACGCTTCAGATAGTATCGCTAGCCCTACCGCACACGGTAGTGCCAGTAATAAACATAAACGTAATCCCCAATCCATTAAATGGCGATATTCTTGGTGATTTCCGCTAGTAAAACTTTTAGAGAGCGATGGCAATAGGATGGTACCCAGTGCAACACCAAGCACCCCTGAAGGTAACTCCATTAAGCGGTCGGCATAATACATCCATGATACCGAACCTGATTGCAGGAATGAGGCGAAGATCGTGTTAATAATTAATGAAATTTGCGCGACAGAAACCCCGATAATCGCCGGTCCCATCATCTTCATGACTCGCCAAACGCCACTATCGTGGAACGATAAACGTGGCAATACCAACATACCGATTTTCTTTAAATGCGGTAATTGGTAACCCAATTGCAGCACACCACCAACAAGAACAGCCCAAGCCAGAGACATAATCGGCGGGTCAAAATACGGCGCAGCGAACGCTGCAAAGAAAATCATGCTGACGTTTAATAGCGTCGGTGCAAACGCGGGTACCGAAAAGCGGTTCCACGTATTAAGGATCGCACCTGCTAAGGATGCCAATGAGATCAAGAAAATATAAGGGAACGTTACACGCAATAAATCTGTCGTTAGCGCAAATTTATCTGCATCAGTGGTAAAACCCGGCGCCGTCACATAGATGACCCACGGCGCAGCAAACATGCCGACAACCGTCACAATCGCTAATGCTAACGTGAGCATTCCCGAAATATAGGCCACAAACGTGCGCGTGGCTTCTTCGCCTTGCTGGTTTTTATATTCGGCAAGAATGGGAACAAACGCTTGAGAAAACGCCCCTTCCGCGAAAATTCGACGTAATAAGTTAGGGAGTTTAAAGGCGACAAAGAAGGCATCAGAAGCCGCCCCCGCACCAAATACACGGGCAATAATGGCGTCACGAATGAAGCCTAAAACCCGTGACATCATCGTCATCGAGCTGACTGCCGCTAAAGATTTTAATAAATTCATGATTGATAGACTAAAAGAAGACAATCGCAGCAGTTTAACAGCGGATGGCTAGACTGACTACGATTGAAGAGTAAATGTTTAGGCTTTAGTCGACTTCCATTCATTGTCGGTTAATGCCGTTAAGACGTGGTCGCGCCATTCTCCATTAATTTCGAGATACTGCTTCGCATAACCTTCACGTTCAAAACCAAGGCGACTGAGCAAACTGCCGCTACGCATATTATGAGGCATATAGTTTGCCATAATGCGATGCATGCCTTGGTGTTTTTGCATGTAACGAATAATTTGGGTTAAAGCTTCATACATCAGCCCTTGCCCCTGCCATTTTTCACCCAGCGAGTAGCCCAGATAACAGGCGTGGAAGGAGCCGCGTAAAATATTGCTAAAATTCGCGACGCCAATCACTTCGTTTTCATCTTTATCCAGTAAAAGGAAATGAAACGCGCTGCCTTGGCGATGCATTTCGCTCATGGCATGTAGGCGGTTGTTCCAACCTGAAGGGTTAAAATGGGAATTGTCACGGGTGGGTTCCCATGGGGTTAGGAACTCTTTGTTTAAGCTGTAATAGTCCGCAAGTCGGTAATTATCTCGTTCGTAGGCTAAACGGATAATCATTCTGTCTGTCATTAGACGCACTTTGGGTTCATTTGAACGATAACCAAACATCGTTAGCCCTTAATTAGTAGTGTTACCAGTCTTACTTTCGATGTTTGAATTATAACTTAAATTTATCACTTAACTAATTCAATTCTCTCTATAATTAAGTCATTTTTTGAGCGGTTGGTTTTGTTTTATTTCATGTGTCCGTAAAAAACACACAATTGATGTTTACAGATAAACCCTAGATACTCCTATTTCGTGCTTTTCACCTTAAGCTAGAGCATTAGAAATACATAAACTAATAATACTTCAGGAACCTCCGATGTCCCGATTATATTTCGCTTTAATCTTGACCCTATTCTCTCATTCCGTCATTGCACAGATTTCATCGTCCGTTGGATTCAAAAATATCACTATCGATAAAGGCAGCGAAAGACCGCTAAATGTTGCTATCTGGTACCCCACACCACCCAATAACAACTCAATAAAAGTCAGTGATAATGCTGCTTTTTACGGAATAGATGTCATAAATGATGGAGCCCCCTCTGATATTAAATCTCCATTAGTTATTCTTTCTCATGGCTATGCGGGAAGTTGGAATAACTTAAGTTGGCTAGCGAGCGAGCTTGTTAATAAAGGATATATCGTTGCCGCCCCTAACCATCCGGGTACAACAACATTTAATCTAGACAGCCAGCAAGCCAAACAATTGAGGGAACGTCCCAGAGATCTAAGCCGAGTTATCGATTACTTAACGTTAGACCCTTTATTTAAGAAGCACATCGATAACAACAATATTATTGCTATCGGGCATTCTTTAGGTGGTTGGACAGTCGTTGCTTTATCGGGTGGAAGGTTTGATACCCAGTTATTTCAAGAAGATTGTATTGAACACGCCATCCTAGCTGCTTGCAAATTATCATCAACTTTAGACCTGAATAATCCTGCATTAAATAACAACATGGCAGACCCTAGGATCACCACCGTTATATCCTTAGATGCCGGTTTATTAAGAGGATTTTCTCAAGAAAGCTTGGCGAAAATTCAAACTCCCACATTGATTATTGCAGCTGGTATCGATATTGGTGATATGCCCGCTAAATTAGAGTCAGGTTACTTACATATATATATCCCCAAAGATACGTCATCTTATATTGAGCTCCCTGACACTACGCATTTTAGCTTTATGCAATTATGTAAACCTGGTGCAGTTGCCTTATTGGATGCAGAGTATGCTGGCGAAGGAATTATTTGTAAGGATGGAAACAAGAGAAATAGAAGTGATGCACACAAGGAAATGACCGAGCTTATTTCTAACTTTATGATGAACAACATGCGTAAATAGGTGTTGGAGCTGGCGTCAATCCTTGTAGCACACCATAGACATCACCAAGAAAAACCATAAAAATCAATTTATTAAATCCAACCAAGAATTCTATATTACCTTAGGCTAATATAAGCCTAAGGTAACAATCACGATATTAATTAAAATTTTGCTTCCAAACCAAGCCTAAACGTTCTTCCAGGGATAGGCATATAAATCACAGTTCCTGGGTCAAATGCATAGCGGTTAGTTAGGTTATCAATATTAAAATTCACATGAATATTTTTCGAAACATGATATTGGCCTAACAAATCAAATGTCGTGGTTGAGTACAGCTTAGTTACTGGGGCAGCAGCGGTTCCCGCTAGCCACTCATGAGGGTAATCTTTGCCAGAGTTATAACGAACTCGTAAACCTGTTTGTAGTTTTTGATCAAACATTTTCACCCCAACAATTCCAGTCACAACCTTTTTCGGTGGGATCCGTGAAGGTGATAACCCCCAAGCAAACCCAACAGAATTACATGCGGTTGGGAGACGACCTAGCTCCATTTCATCTCTTGAACATAACTCAGAATTGTTATAAAAAGTCGCATCGAATGAACCAAATGCGTAATTAGAATCGTATTTCAGTTCAATTTCATAACCTGAGAGTTTAAAGCTGTCATAGTTTTTCATCACCACATATGGAGAATAAACTCCCGTTGGGTTTACACCTTGAGAAAGATACCCTTTAATATCATTATTAAAATAAGCCACACGTAATTCAGTATTATCTTCATCAAATATAAGATTTTCTTTTTCTACATTCATCCCAACTTCAAATGATTTAGCATGCTCTGGTTTTAATGGAACATCCGGAGAATACGAATAGGTTTGTCCTGATGCAGTGCTCTCGAATAAACTCGGTTCTCTATAGCTATCAGAATATTTTGTATAAATATCAAATTCGTCAGTTACATGGAAACGCAGTTCACCCATTAAATCATTTTTTGGACCATAGCTAGTACTTTTACCTAAAACATGGTCATCAACATCGAAAGCGTGAATACGCCACCCGACTAAAGTACTCACCCACTCCCCTTGATATGCCATATTGGTAAAGACGGATTTATTCGTTCCTTTAGCATTACGCGTTACAGGGTCTAATTCCTCACCGGGTATTGTTCCTTCTGGAGTCCAAATCGGTTGATAGGTTTTAGTCAATGGCTTTGATTTTTGTTGCATATATTCCACACCGTAAGTGATATCGATAGGATAATCTGCAAACTCAGACGTATTTTCTAAATTAAAGCCCACTCGCTCATCAGTGTAGCGGTGCTGATATTGATTACCATAGTGCGCGGTAACATCATCCGTTGTGCCATTACGTTGTTTAAATTTCCCTTTTGTCCACCATACGCCTAAATTCATATCTACCCATAATGAATCGGGTTTATAAGAATAATTTAAAGAGGCAGTATCAATATCTGCGGTGCCTAAAGACCACTGTGGCATTTTCCCATCGTATTGATACCAATACGCCGCTAAAACCTCACCTGCTTTTTGTTCATGATGGCGGTAATTTAATTCAATACTTGAGTATGGGTTAAGATAAATATTGGTTTTTAATAATGTTGACTGGCTTTCATAACTGGTATTAACCACTTCTTGCCCTGGCTTAATAGGAGCATCTGTATTTTCGTATTTATGATAACCATTTTTACCGGCGAAGAAGTTCCCTTGTTTTCTATCACTATGTGCCAGTAATATATCAAATTTATCATTTCGATATGCAACCCCTGTCGTGATAGAGCCATTATTAAAATGTGAATTTTTAACGCCATTTGAAACACGATATCCAGATTCTCCTTTCTCATCTGAAGCGATAGTTGGGCGTCGGTTATTATTGTAAATATTCCCCTTAAATAAGAAACCAAATTGGTCACCTTGAGGAATAATACTGTTTGCTGATAATGTTTTTAATTTAACCGTACCTCCGATGGCTCCTCCTGAGAATTTACTCATAGAAGCCCCTTTTTCGATTTCAATTGTATCGATTAAATCCATATCCACATAAGTTCTATCTGTACTTCCTTGGTAACCACGCCATGTATTGGTTGATTGCAAACTGCCATCAATAATAATTGGCACTCGTCCATTCCCTTGTAACCCCCGAATACCAATATCTAATGCACCCGCTTCATTTCGTGCATTATTAACTTGTAATGAAGTTTTATTAGCAAATATATCTGAATTGGTTGTTCCTCTTACGGTAGAAATATCATTGGCGTCTATTTGCTTGCTATTTGGCTTTATTTTGCTGGCTGTGACGAGAAGTTTATCTTTTTGAGTCGAAATATTGGTTTGATTTGCTAAGGCTGTATTTGTAGAACATATAATAATTAAACTAATTATACT
>NZ_JAERJY010000038.1:0-25860 GCF_018257375.1 Providencia sp. JGM181
GAAAATAAGTGTAAGGGTATATTATGAGCAATAACCATGTCGGACTATCCCGCAGACACTTTATCAAATGTGCTGTTGTTGCGGGGATCTCTTGTTATATCGCCCCTTTGTATAGCCGAGCTTTTGATGTGCTATTCGAGGAAAAAATTCTTCAGGCTCCCGACTGGAACCCTGTCGATAAAAAAATCAAATTCCGAATTGATGGCTATGCCAAAGTGCAAGGTGAAAAAGTCTTTGCAAGAGATATTCGAGCCCGCGATATCCCTCACTGGCCCAAACAACAAGGACACGCCTTTCTTCTACGCGTCACCCAAGCCGATAAAATCTACGAAGGTTTTAATCTCGAACGACTTAATGATGGCTTAATGCCTGACCGTATTGTTACCGCCAGTGATTTAGAAAAAGATGGCGTCGCCTTCCCTGAGTTCTATGGTGAAGATTTACTATTACCGACAGGAAAAACCCCTGCTTACTTAGGGCAAGCCGTCGCGTTACTAATTTATCATGATTTTGCCAAATTTAACTTCGCTAAAGAGACACTCAAATTCCACGATGATGTCATCCAATATGGTGCTTATACGGGACCATTACAGCGAGATCCTTGGGGAACTTATCGTGGGGTTCGTATCGGCGGAGAAACACCATTCTCACCTGATACATACTCCAGCATGAAAGATATGCCTATTTCCCCGATTGGTATGAAAAAGCATCTCCCAATCTGGCCTGAAGGTCGTGAAGGTGGAAAGCTTGATCAAGAAGGCATGTATTATGCGGATGAACTCGCAAAACAGTTAGAAAATCCGCCGGAAGATTGGCTGGTTATCAAGCGTAAATACTTTTCGCAATCTATTGATACCTCAGCGCTCGAACCCGATAATGCCAATGGCTGGTATGATGCCAAAACACAATCTTTCCATTTAGTGATCCCAACACAGTCCCCGCAAGAAGTTGCCGCATCACTGCCTGAAATGCTCGCAAAATCTAAATTCCCAATTAAGCAAATATTCTTACACCCTTGCTTTACGGTGGGTTATGGCTCGAAAGATCACACCCCATTCCCTTATTATGGTGCGATGGCAACTCTGTATGGTGATGGCGTTCCGATCCGCCTAGCCAACGACCGTTATGAACAGTTCCAATCCACCATCAAACGCCATGCGTTTGACATGGATTACACCCTCGCCGTCAATAAGAAAACCCATAAAATTGAAGCACTTTCCGCCTCATTTATTGGGGATGGCGGCGGTCGATGTAACTTTACGCCTTCCGTTGTGATGGTTGCAGCCACTGGCGCCCAAGCCATCTACTATATTCCTCGCAGTGATTTATCGGCTGTGGGTATCGCTTCTCGCGCGGTCGATGCGGGATCTGCTCGTGGTTATGGTACGTTACAGGCCATGGCTGCCACTGACATGATCATGGAAGAAGCCGCAAAATTACTCAAAGCCGATCCTATTGAGTTTCGCCTGAAAAACATCATCAAATCAGGAATGAAAAATACCCAAGGGGCTATCCCAGGCGGCGCAATTCGTGCGGATGAAGTGCTGAGCCGTTGCGCTGAGCACCCAATGTGGAAAGAAAGAGCGAAACGTAAAGCCGAGTTTGAAGCTAAAAATGCAGGCAAATTATTTGGTACCGGCATTTCTTGCGTTCAAAAAGACTTCGGTACAGGTGCTGAATCCTCCTTTGCGCGCGTTGAACTCACACCTGAAGGGAAAATAGCTATTTATCATAGTGGTGCGGAGATTGGTACCGGGATGTCCACATCCCAAGCCGTGGTCTGTGCCAAGTGGTTAGGTAAGCCTGCGGAAGAAGCTCATTTTTCGGTTGTGGATTGGTCAGTTCTGCCGATGATTTCGACAGGAAACCCATTTGCCATGGCGCAAGATGAACAAGAACGTCTCGCCACTAACCCGCTTTGGACACCGAATTACTGTTCCCCAGCCAGCGCCAGTAACTCCGCTTATTATTTCACCCACAGTACTGAAGAAGCCGCTCGATTAGTCTTTGAATATGGTCTGTGGCCTGCGGCAATGTCAATTTGGCAAGAAGGCATTGGTGGTGGGCAAGCAGCGCCACTCGTGGTTCGTCGTGAAGATGCCCGTTGGGTTGCCAATGGTCTCACCGCTGATGGACTAGAAGTGCTTAGCTTACAACGCTTAATCGACCGTACATTTGAGATGGGTGGTTTAACTGGCGCAGTTTGCCATGTCTTTAACCGCTGGGAATGGGCTGAAGCTGATTTCAAAATTAATGATGAAACCCGCCGCCTTCCTGTTGATGGTCTTTCCCTGCGATTTGCAGACAAAGATTATCAAGTGTGGCATCGCGAAAAAGCGTATTACCCTGATACTCAAAGAAACAATGCTGGCGTTACCTATTACAGCGCCGTCGCTACCTTATCTGAACTTGCTATTGATAAAGCCACCGGTCATGTCGAATTGCTCGACCACCACACCGTGGTTGAATGCGGAAACTTAATTGTTCCTCAATTGGTTTCAGGTCAAATTCAAGGGGGATTAGCGATGGGTATTGGTCATGCGCTCCATGAATATTTACCTCTCTACGAAGATGGACCCGGAAATGGAACGTGGAACTTTAACCGTTACCATTTACCCCTCGCGAATGATGTTGCGGTTTGGAAACAAACTAGCGAGATCCTGCCGGGGTTATCCGATACCGACCCACCAAAAGGGGTCGCTGAAGTTGTTATGATCCCTGTCGTTTCTTCCATCGTCAATGCGATTGCTGATGCAACAGGGCACCATTTCTTGAGTCTGCCTGTTCGCCCTAACGATATTCTAGAGGTATTATCATGAGCCTAAATTTTCTACCACTCACCATCAACATTAACGGTCAACAATATGGACCGATGGATGTTCCTGAAGGTCTCATGATGATTGATTTTCTTCATGAATATGTTGACCTTACGGGTTCACGACTTGGCTGCGGTCAAGGTATTTGCCACGCTTGTGTGGTGATTTTAGATAACCCATCAGGCACAAGTGAAGAAGTTCGAACCTGCATTACAGGCGCACACTTTTTCAACAATAAAAGCATTCGTACCATCGAAGGGGCTGCCACCAAAGAAGAAAATGGTGACGTTAAATTATCCCCTGTACAAGAAGCGTTTATCGACCATTTTAGTTTCCAATGTGGTTACTGCACCCCAGGCTTTGTCAATGCGGCAACGATTTTCGTTGAGGAATTGCAACGCAACCCGATTGCCGAAGAAGAGCTAGAAGAAGCCATCAAAGCAGCTTTAAATAATCACATTTGCCGCTGTACGGGTTATGTTCGTTATTATGAAGCGGTACGGGATGTGGTGATGAGCACCCCGGGGCTAATCAAGGAGACGATAAAATGATCAAACGTATTATTTTATGGTTGATAGCGATAGCTATCGTCGTCTGGGCGATTCTGTATTGGTATGAGAGTCGCAAACCTGACGGTCCTGTGCAAAAAGTCACCGCGAGTGCCGAGGAAATTGAGCGTGGTCGTTACTTAACGCTTGCCGGTGACTGTGCAGCATGCCACACCAGTGCAAACGGCGCGCCTCTAGCGGGCGGTTTTCCTCTCGATACGCCTTTTGGCACTATTTATAGCAGTAACTTAACGCCTTCTGCTGATTATGGGATTGGTCGCTGGACAAAAGAAGAGTTCCATAAAGCATTAACTGAAGGCGTTTCACCTCCAAGCAAAAACCTCTACCCTGCGATGCCATATACCTCCTATAAAGGGATAACTCGCAGTGATTCTGATGCTATCTACAGCTATTTAATGAGCCGCCCAGCGGTAGATGTCGCACCACCAGAAAACTCACTGCCTTTCCCGTTAAATCAGCGCATGGCGATGATTGGCTGGAACCTATTATTTTTCAATGACAAACCATTGCCGAACAGCTCCCAAGGCAGCTCTCCTGAATGGGAACGAGGAAAATATTTAGTCAATGTGCTTGAACACTGCTCTGAATGCCACACACCAAGAGGCGCACTCGGCGAAATGGAGTTAGATAAGTATATGAAAGGTGGTGCATTGGGTCGTTTCACAGCCCCTGACATTACCCCTGACGCCCTCGCCGCTCGTGGTTGGACAAAAGAGGATCTCCAGCAGTTCTTTATGACTGGCTTAGCGCCGCAAGGTTCAGCCTACAGCGATATGCATCCAGTTATTTACCTCAGCACGCAACATTTAACTCCGGAAGATAATAAAGCCATTGCTACCTACCTAATGGGTGATAATCCACCAGCCACATTACCGCTCAAGATGGGTGATGGTAACGCAGCAGGTAAACAGGTTTATCTGGAAAGTTGCTCAGGTTGTCACTCCTATGATGGCAGCGGTAAACCTAATGTGGCAGTGGCGATGAAAGGTAATTCGACCCTGCGTGATGTGGACAGTACCAATCTCATTAATGCCGTATTGGATGGTTTGCCGGAGCAAGCATTCCCAAATAACCAAAACATGCAAAGCATGCCAGGTTTCGCCGACAAGCTTAACGACCAGCAAATTGCCGATTTGGTCAACTTCCTGCGAGTTCAATGGGGTGGACAGGCCGGCAATGTGACCCCTGAGCAAGTTAAAGCCTTGCGTAAATAAACCCTTTTGCTCTTAAATAAAAGCTTACCGAGATTATTCGGTAAGCTTTATTTTATAGATCCCTTCCGCTCCTAACCTTACTATTCTCTATTATTTTTCGACTTTAATTCAGGGTTTAAAAACCAATGAATAGTCGAGTTTTTGGCCAGAAATAACGCTAATGTAATGGTAAAGAGAGTGAGCAAAATTAAAAGCGGTAAACCCGCTTCAATATGGAATGAACTTAACCCAGTTAATAGTAAGAAACAGATGATCGGATGAATTAAATACACCCCCAGTGCATTATTGGCTATTTTCACAAATCGCTCAGTCGATAATGCAATACACATCACTGCGATTGAAATTAACACGCCCATTAGAAATGCAAAAACATGCTCAAAGAAATGATAAGCAAGTTGGTTTCCCCCTAAAATCTTTATTAGCTCAAATTCAATATCTACTGAGGTATAAATATAAATCGCAACCAAGGCGATTACTGCGGATACGATAAAAAATACATTTTGTCTAAGCCAAGTTATTTTTTTATCATCAAAAAAGTAAGCCATAACAAAGAATGGAAAATACTGAATAATCGCCGAAAAACCAGTAAGATCCGATAAGTATATCTTGGAGAAAAACGCAATAATGATGGATAACAGCAAGGTGATAAATATTCCCCCGCCGTTATTCTTTATAAATGAAGGCAGTAATAAAAAAATGGCTTGCCATATCGGTACCGCTAAGAAAAACCAAACACCGTTTTGAGGGAACAGTAAATATTCTTCGATAGTTAATCGGTTTGTAAAATAAAGCGGGATCGCATCTATTGTTTGAAATGTGAAATAGATAATTAAAGGTGGGATTAAATGGTCACGCCAACCTTGCCATACAATTCCTTTGCTTAAATATGCAGCAATAAAGACAAACATCGGGATTAATACCCAATCAAATATTTCAATCAATATTGAATAATCGGATTTCACGGTTGGATTAACATTTAAATAAAAATTAAAGACAATTAAAGAACTCAATATTAATTTTAATGTTTGCCAATTCGGTAAATTACGATTCTTCACCTGCATAGCAAGAGTTCCATCACGCATATTTCACCCTGTATTATCATTATTCGATTAGCACCCTCGTACTTTAAAACTACTCCTCTAATTTAACAAACGTCATTGCAATAATCTAATCCTTGCCGAAAGTCTGAGAAAATTTTTCCATTTATCTGCCACATTCGTACATTTTGTCTAATATTGACAACATACCGTGTGGAATAATCTGCTTTTTAGTCATCAATACATTTAGCTTAATTTTAAATGCTAAACTCTCTCTAGAGCATCCGAATACGATGCCGATAACATCAATATTGATAACTCTTTTTTGGTAGGGATCCCATGAAACTTCGCCGTACACTACTCGCTCTAGCATTACCTGTATTAATGTCCGTTCCAGCACTGGCTGACGCCTATACAGTCACTGTTTTTCAGTGTGTAAACAAAAATAACAAACAAGTTCGCGTGACATACGTTGATGGTCAGTATCGATATGCTTTTGGAAAAATAGATGATATTCCCGATATTGAAATTGTTCGCTCACCACAACAACTCACTCAAAATTTATTAAAAACTCAAGCTGCCGATACGGATACAGGTCACGCCCAAATTATGGAGCTAGATTTTAAAAATGGGACATATGTATATACCGTTCACTCTGACTATCTAGGAACAAAACGCGCGGGTGGGGTTTATGTTTACAATAAAGGTAAATCGATTGCTTCAATCGACTGTTTACCGAATACCATTGTCGATAATCTCAGTGAACATATTTACAATCTGCCTGAGCGCCCTTATTAATATTCTCGGAGATATTACTGCTTTTGTAAGGTAATCAATACAAATCAGCAAGCTGCTCAATAATATCAATGGAGATTATTGAGCAGTATAGAGTGGTAAATAGGTGGATTTCGTAAGCTTATAAAGGAAGTGCATACGTGACTTTGACTGTCTCCATAGGTACTTCCGTTTTGATACTCTGCACACTGCTTATTTGCGTCAAATAGTCCGCGTGAAAACGACGATAAGATGCCATATCTTCCGTCACAATGCGGATCAGCGCATCACATTCACCCGCCATTAAATGGCACTCCACCACTTCCGGCATTTGCTGAATATCAGCCACAAATTGATTAATGGTTTGCGCATCTTGGGTTTTAAACCAAATGCGTGCGAACAGGGACAAACCCGCGCCAATCTTTGTACCATCCAACACCGCAACATAACGTTTGATTACGCCAGCATCTTCCAGCAACTTAACGCGTCTTAAGCAAGGTGATGGAGATAAACCAACCTCTTTTGCCAGTTCAACATTTTGGATTTTTCCATCTCGTTGCAGCACCTGCAAAATATGTTTATCAATCGCATCTAATTTGATGGCGGATGAGCTGCTATGTTCCAGCTCATGCTTTTCTGCATAATGCGAGCCAGTATTCTTTGGCATTCGAACCTCTTTTGATTTTATTTTTTGATATTAAATGTCAAATAAGCATCCATGACAAGCAACAAAACAACCAAATTTCAACGGGAAATAGCTATAATAACCAAACTTTGTTCTCTTCATAAGAAAATAATAATAAATTAGAGGTGTTTGGATGGATCTACAAACGTTATTGCTGTTTAGTGCAACTGTCATTCCTTTGATTTGCACACCAGGTCCCGATATTTTATTTATCTCATCACAAGGGTTATCAGGCGGAATCTCTGCTGCGTGGAAAGCCAATTTGGGTATTATTCTCGGCTATGTGACCCATGCCATTTTAGCGGCACTTGGGCTCGCGGCTATTGTTGCAACTTCACCAATTATCTTCCAAACCATCAAATGGGTGGGGGTCGCCTATGTTGCTTACTTAGCTGTCCGTATGCTGTTATCGGCCATGAAATCGAGAAAGATTCAAATTAATACCGTTTCCACGCAAGCTGTGATTGGCAAAGCGTTCCTCACTAGCTTCCTTAACCCTAAGGGATTACTAGTTTATTTCGCAATTTTACCTAATTTTATCCATGTTTCCGAAAGTGTTGCAATACAATCTTTAATCTTATCAGCGACTTTCATCACATCATGCATCATTATTTACGGTGCCATCGGCATGATATTCGCATCAATGCATAATCGCCAACAATATAACGATAAAAAACGTCGCATTACCGAAGGTGTTGCTGGTGGAATGTTAACCTTTGCAGCTATCGGACTTGCAAGCAGCTAAGCAACTCTTAAGGGTAAGCACGACCTCCACGCTCACCCTATTTTCCCTATTTTAGCCCCGTTAATCGATAGCATAAACGCCCTAAAACTTGCATCGCCTGTTCAAGCCTGTCATTCCATGCAAATGATGCATTTAAGCGAAATGCATGATTGAATTGGTCGCTGGTTGAGAACATGCTCCCCGGTGCTATGCTAATCCCTTCCTTTAATGCTAATTGATACAGCTGGATGGCGTTAAATGGTGGTTCAAATTCCAACCATAAAAAATAGCCCCCTTTTGGGGTATTCACTTTAACCGTGGACGGCATATATTTAGCGATTGCGCTCAGCATTAAATGTTGCCGCTGTTCCATCGTTTGGCGAAGCTTACGCAGATGACTATCATACCCCCCTTGAGATAAGTATTCCGCGATCGCCAGTTGGGTTGGCACACTGGCCGAAACGGTGCTCATCATCTGCAAATGCTGAATTTTGCTCGCGTGATGACCTGCTGCTACCCACCCGACACGGTATCCCGGCGCTAAACATTTCGAAAATGATGAACAGTGGAAAAAGTTTCCTTGTGAATCGAGTGATTTTGCAGGAATAGGTTGCTGAGTACCAAAATAAAGCTCGCCATACACATCATCTTCGATCAACACAATTTTATGACTGTTCAAAATATTCACCAACCGCTTTTTATTGGCTGGAGGCATCGTACCGCCTAACGGGTTTTGGTAGTGCGTCATCAACCAGCAAGCTTTGATCGGGTATTTATCCGCAATATCCTCTAACGCATCAAGATCAATTCCAAATAATGGGTCAGTTTTGATGGCAATCGCTTTAAGTTTTAAGCGCTCTATCGCCTGCAAGGAACCATAAAATGCAGGAGATTCAATCACTACCCAATCACCCGGTTGAGTAACTGCTTGTAAGCTCAGCACCAATGATTCCATCGCGCCTGCCGTGATCACAATTTCATCAGGGGCGACGTGGATCCCTTGCGTTGCATAGCGCTGGGCAATATTGCGACGTAGCTGTTCATTCCCCGGAGGTAAGTTAGTGGTGGTATTGGTTTTCGATAAACGACGCGCCACCGAAGCGAGAGACTTGGCTAGTTTTGGATCATCCAGTAAAGCGGGCTCTGGGAAAGCAGAGCCAAATGGGATAATATCTGGGTCTTTGCATGCTTGCAGTACACCGAAAATAGAGGCGTTAATCTCCACATTTTCATTTAGATGGAGCCCTTTTCCCCCTTTTGCGGCGGCAAATGCATTATTGCGATTTGCAACATAATAGCCAGATTGCGGGCGCGCAGCGACCCACCCCTGACTTTCCAGTAATTGATAAGCTTGTACCACCGTCATTAAGCTTAAACCCGATTGCTTAACGCTCTCTCTCAGTGAAGGTAGCCTGTCACCTACTTGCCAAATATTATCTTCAATCTGTTGACGAATTTGTGCTGCTAGCTGTTCGTATCTCGTCATTCCCGCCTCACTGTTATAGGTGATTTGCTAAAAATTGTTACTATTATAGTTTATCGTCTCATGTTCTACTTATCCACACATTCACCTGACTTTTTTTAACTATAACCACAAAACATTTTTAGTTGGATTTATGAGTGTTAACAATCCAGCGAAATCAATTATTTATTGCTAAGGAACAGCCCAAAATTGCTTCGCAATGGCTGGAAATGTGGCGTGTCGAAATCAATTCCATTCAGGGGTCAATATGTTTGGACTAACTGCGCTGGAGCTTGCCCGTATTCAATTCGCGTTTACGGTATCGTTCCATATTATCTTCCCTGCCATCACCATCGGACTTGCCAGTTTTTTGGCGGTACTCGAAGGTTTATGGCTCAAAACCCGCGATACTGACTATATAAAGCTGTTCCATTTTTGGTCAAAAGTGTTTGCTGTCAATTTCGGTATGGGGGTCGTTTCTGGATTGGTGATGGCATACCAATTTGGAACTAACTGGAGTTTCTTCTCGGATTTTGCAGGTGGCATCACCGGCCCACTCTTAACCTATGAAGTGCTCACCGCCTTCTTCTTAGAAGCTGGCTTCCTCGGTGTCATGCTATTTGGTATGAATCGCGTGGGCGAAAAGCTTCACTACTTTGCGACTTGCATGGTTGCACTCGGTACCATCATTTCAACCTTCTGGATCCTTGCATCCAATAGCTTTATGCAAACGCCTCAAGGTTTTGAAATTATCGATGGGCGAATTGTCCCTGTCGATTGGTTAGCGGTGATCTTTAACCC
The DNA here is from genome assembly GCF_018257375.1 of Providencia sp. JGM181. Taxonomy (NCBI): domain Bacteria; kingdom Pseudomonadati; phylum Pseudomonadota; class Gammaproteobacteria; order Enterobacterales; family Morganellaceae; genus Providencia; species Providencia sp. JGM181. Next base: position 10,083 of record NZ_JAERJY010000038.1, read on the forward strand.
ATCATTCCCATACCGCTTACTTCATATGACCACTGCGGCATTTTTGGCAGCGGCATTTTTTATTGGTGCATCCGGCGCATGGCATTTACTCAAAGGGAATAAATCCTCCGCCATGAAGAAAATGTTCTCCATGTCCTTATGGTTGATCCTGATTTTAGCGCCAGTCCAAGCTTTTATCGGTGATGCTCACGGGTTAAACACCCTAAAACATCAACCAGTTAAAGTCGCGGCAATGGAAGGCCATTGGGAAAATAAACCCGGCGAAGCCACCCCGCTGATCCTCTTCGGTATTCCTAATATGGAAAAAGAAAAAACCGAATATGCCATTGAAATTCCCTACATGGCTAGCCTGATTTTGATGCACAGCACCACCAAACAGGTTCCAGCACTAAAAGAATTTCCACCTGAAGATAGACCAAATGTGTTTATGGTGTTCTGGTCATTCCGCGTGATGGTGGGCTTAGGCATGTTAATGATTGCTGCTGGTGTTTGGGGATTATGGCTGCGTTCGCGTAAAAAACTGTATGAATCCAAACTGTTCCTGCGTTTTATGTTCGTCATGGCACCATCAGGTTTAATCGCCATCTTAGCCGGTTGGTTTACCACCGAAATCGGTCGTCAGCCTTGGGTTGTCTACGGGTTACAACGTACCGCAGATGCTGTGAGCGCCCATGGTGAAATGCACATGAGCGTGAGCTTGCTAGCCTTCTTTGTGGTGTACGGCGGCGTATTTGGGATTGGCTACATGTACATGATGAAATTAATTCGTAAAGGTATCTCCGAGGAGGCAACTCATGGGCATTGATTTACCACTAATTTGGTTTGTCATCATCGTCTTCAGTATGTTGATGTATATCGTGATGGACGGTTTTGACTTAGGTATTGGTATTTTGTACCCAGCCTTAAAAGAGAGCCAAGACCGAGATTTGATGATGAACAGTGTGGCACCTGTTTGGGATGGTAATGAAACGTGGTTAGTGCTTGGTGGTGCGGCGCTATTTGGAGCATTCCCATTAGCCTATGCTATTGTTTTAGATGCGCTATCTATTCCGCTAACCTTTATGTTACTGGCATTGATTTTTCGCGGGGTCGCCTTCGAGTTTCGCTTCCGCGCCGATGAATCTCATCGCCGCCGCTGGGATCACGCCTTTATTTGGGGCTCGATTCTTACTACATTCTCCCAAGGGATTGTGATTGGCGCGTTTATTCAAGGCTTCCACGTTGAAAACCGCGTGTATATGGGCGGCTATTTTGACTGGTTCGCACCTTTCCCGCTGTTCTGTGGATTCGGTTTAGTCATAGCTTATGCTTTACTGGCATGTGGCTGGTTGATCATGAAAACGGAAGGACATCTGCGCAAAACCATGTATCGCGTGTTAACCCCATTAACACTGGTCATGTTAGCAGTGATTGGCGTTATCAGTTTATGGACACCAATGCTAAATGATGCCGTTTATGCACGTTGGTTTAGCTTACCAAACCTATTTTTCTTCTTACCGGTTCCTTTACTCGTGCTTGGCTGTGTGTGGACCATTTTAAAAAGCGCCAAACGTCAACGTTACGATAGCGTGCCATTTCTTGCTGCATTAATGCTGATTTTCTTAGGATTTACAGGATTAGGCATCAGCGTTTGGCCAAGTTTAATTCCGCCAGCAATTACCTTCCGCGATGCGGCAGGTCCTTCAGAAAGCTTAGGCTTTATGCTAGTTGGCGCCCTGTTCATCATCCCTGTTATTTTGGTTTACACCTATTGGAGTTACTATGTCTTCAGAGGAAAAATTACCCCAGACCAAGGCTATCACTGATACAACTCTTCGCTCACCTTGGTGGAAGAAGCTCGGCTGGATGGCGGCAATTTGGTTAGGAAGCGTATTGGCACTATTCGCCTTTTCTTCCTTATTTAGATTGTTGATGACTGCCGCCGGCATGAAAGTGAAGTAAACTCGTTGCCGCAGCATTAAAATGCTGCGGCATATTTATAATTAGACGCTCAATAATCCTGCATCTTTTGAATAGTTTTCCTATAAACATTCATGATATGATAATGATAATAATTAACATATAATAATATTATCATTAAGAAAGGAGACGGTTAGTGGCTAGTGAACAGACTGTTGAAAAAAATATCTACCGCCCAGCGCCCCCACAGCTCATTCAAGTTAAATCCATTGTCGATATCAGCCCTTCTATTCGCAGCATCACATTTACGGGTGAAAAGTTAGCCAATTATCCAACGAAGTGTGAAGGTGGTCATCTCAAAATTTTTATTGCTCCTGACCATCAAAGCCAACCCGCGCTTCCTTTTCTCACTGAAAAAGGACGTAGCTGGCCAGAAGATAAGCCGCGCCCTTTTGTGCGCACTTACACCGTTCGCGCTATTCGCCCTGAGCTCAACGAAATCGATATTGAATTTGCCATGCACGAAGGGGTGACGGGGCCGGCTTATCTGTTTGCTCGTGATGCAAAACCGGGTTATTGGCTGGGGATCACCAACCCTGGAGGGCCAGATCCACTACTGCCTATCCGCGCACATTACTTTATGGCGGGTGATTCAAGCTCTTTACCCGCAATAGCAGCGCTACTGGAAAAAATGCCTGACACAGCAACGGGACGCGTCGTTTTACGCCTTGACCATCAAACGGATATTCGCGAGTTAACCAAACCGGCTGGTATCGAAATTGATTGGATTTGTGGAGATATTAGCCAGACTACTAATCTGATTAATACCTTTAAATCGTGGGATATTCCAGAATCCGATGTGGGCTTCTGGATTGCTGGTGAAGACCAAATTATCCGCGAATTGCGCCGTTTTATTCGCCGTGAAAAAGGTTTTGGTCGCGATGATATCTACGCAATTCCTTATTGGCGATATGGCTATGATGAGGAAGGTTATCATCATGAACGTCATGCCGTCATGGATAACCCCGACGACTAATTAAAAAAACTGCCCCTAATCTGGGGCAGTTTCATACATTAATTAGCCTGTGTAGTGGGTTAAACTAGTTATTAGTCATTGTAAGCCATCAGCGCTTTGTGACACAGCTGAGATCTTACACAGTCATCAATCGTGAAGTTGACCATCGAGACCATTTCATCGCTACTAAAACGCTGTAACGCATCCCCCAAACCTGACTGAACGCCGCTTGGTAAATCACATTGGGTTACGTCACCGTTCACAATTACCGTTACGTTCTCACCCAAACGGGTTAAAAACATCTTCATTTGAGTGACTGTGACGTTCTGCGCTTCATCGAGAATAACAATGGCATTTTCGAATGTGCGACCGCGCATATAAGCAAATGGTGCTATTTCGACTTTAGCAATCTCAGGGCGTAAACAATATTGCAGGAACGAAGCGCCTAATCGCTTCATTAATACGTCATAAACGGGTCGGAAATAAGGCGCAAACTTTTCAGACATATCCCCCGGCAAGAATCCGAGATCTTCCTCCGCTTGCAATACCGGTCTGGTCACAATGATTTTACTGATTTCCTTGTTAATCAAGGCATCCGCGGCTAACGCAGTACTAATATAGGTTTTACCGCACCCTGCCTCACCATTAGCGAAAATCAATTGTTTGTGTTTGATGGAATTAATATAGAGCTTTTGGGCTTCATTACGTGGTGTTATCGGAGTTTCATCGCGACGTTCTTTCGCCATACCTATCGGCTCAATGCCCGTAAATTCAGCGAAGGAGGTAACGTTGTTCATATCATACCTCCCTGAACGGTCTTTGCGTGATGTACGTTTCATTTCACGACGTGCTTTTGTTGCAGCTTTCTGTCTACTCATAGTATTAACCCTTCCAGGTATCGATGATGTCAATTTCAGATGACGAACTATTCAAAACAGAGAGGAGCTCCCTTCAAGCTCTTGTGTAACTTAGGTTGATAATTTGGGTATAAAAAAACCGGTTAGCAATCTCATCATGTCAGTTTCATGATGGAGTGGTAACCGGTCTCGCACATTGATTAACAAACACCTAGTTCTCATTAGTTTCTCCTATACAGGCGATACTCGTAAACTAAAGAATCTGCATGACAATATTATGACAATATAAAAAATAATTCACTCGCACTATAAATATTACATTGACCCGAATATCATCAACCTACAACGTTTCCTTACATTAAATATAGCGCGTGTTTTTTTTGAATTGCAACATTAAATTAACAGGAAATGTGTAAATTCACCTACCCATCAGATAAAATGTGAGAAATATCATATAAAAGCTGCAATAACCCACCTGCTTTATTGCATTATTACAGCTTAAATTTGATTAGCGTGGTTTACAGTTACCCGCAAGCTGATAGCCTTTTGCTTGAGCGTCCGCTTCATTCGCAAAGAATTCCACATTTTTATCCGACAAGGTTTTGAACCCTGAACAGTGGGATAAATGATATTTCTTTGAATTACGGTTACCTTTTACCTGGGTCTCACCTTCCTTGTTTGGGATAGACTGAGGTACTGGCTGAGGGACTACTTCACTGGGCTTATCATTCATATTTAAGCCATCGCCGCTATTTTTATGCCCTAAACTCCATGTTCTTTCGCCCGTCACAAATGGGTTATGGTGCCCCATCATTTTAGCAATACGCTGGTCACGTTTTTGTTCCCATTCATCCACTGGGTACTGTTTATCCCACGCCATAAATAACTGCTGCTGTTGGCGTGACATGGATAAGTTATAACGGTCATGCATATAGAAGTAGACCCGTGCAACCTGCCCTTTCACCTCGTCGCGCGGCTCAAAGATTCTCTGTTTAAAATCAATACGACTACGACATGCACCGTAAGAATAAGGCGCATTAGCAGGTAACTGACCATAACTCCAATTACTGCGGTCACCGTTCACTTCCCCAATTGAAGGCGCGAGGTTATGCATATCAGCCTCCATTCGAGAAAACACTGGGTCAGTTGAGACGCAATTTTTACGACCGCCATTTTGCCAGCACTGTCTTTGATGACCAAACACCCAAGCAGGAACGATATGTTCCCACTCAATACGCTCCGCACGGCTCTGCTGCTTGCGCACTTGGTAGCCACAGGAGGCTAAATCAACTTGTCCACCACTTTTACCTGTCCATTCCCACTCACAGCCACAGTATAGCGTTCCTTGTCCTTGATGATTTTGATCACCATAAACGAGGCTTTTACTGGACGTTTTCGCTTCAGTGAAGTTGTTCGGTGCAGCATAAACGGAAGAGATAAATAACGAGGAAAAACATACTAACGCAATGATCATGCGCGAAAAATAAAAAATCTGTTTCAAAATAACACCATTGATAGGAAAAAAAGCAATTTATTAAATACAACACGCAAGTTATTCATGCAAAAATTGCTGAATACGCTATGTATACTCGCTAGTTGAATGAAATATAAGTCTTTTTGATATCAATTGGTACTCAATTTTATTACATCAAAAGCAATATCGGAATTTGTGCAATAATATACAAAGAATAGATAACGAGCTTTGTTAACAAAAAGCGTTAATTGCTGTCAATTACCAATTACCAATTAACGCTTTTGCGATGACGTGGTTTACTGCTTAATGACTTCAAACAATGAAATATTCTTGAGTATCAAACACTTGGCTTTTTGCGATATAGCCATAATCCCGGTAATGAAATGCCGATAGAGAGCGCACCGACAATAAAAGATGCCCTTAAAAAGTATGTAACCAGCGTTTCCATTAACTCAGGGGTATAGCCATATTGAGAAATTTTCACCACAGAAATCATTGCGATATAAGCGCTGATCCCCGGAAACATAGGAATAACCGCTGCAACGGTAAAAACTTTTGGATGAGCCAGCCACCAACGCGACCACTGGATGCCAATCATGCCAATTAAAATCGCAGCAAGAAAACTCGCCCATTCAATTTGCAAACCCAGCGACATTAAAATCATTCGTGAACCATAACCAATCGCGCCTAATAGCCCACAATATTTCAGCGCCCTCACAGGCACATTAAATACCATTGCAAAGCCGACGGCGGGGACAGCCGCTAAGACCATTTTCTCAATTAGCTCAATGAAAAACATTAGGCCCACTCCCTCAGATTCCAAATGATCATCGCCAGTACCACGCCGATACAGGTTGCCAGCGTTAATAAGCTCGCCATCATCCAACGAGCAATCCCTGTATTCACATGGCCTTTGAACATATCTGCCACCGCATTAATTAATGGAAATCCGGGGACTAATAGCAGCACACTTGCCGCCATTGCAATGGTTTCAGTCACATTTAAATAAGGTATTTTGAGTAATAATCCCGAAACAGATGTCGCAACGAATGCTGTAATACAGAAGTTAATCAATGGGTTAATCTGGCGAGATGTTAACACTTGCCGGATATACATTGCACAGCCACTCGCCATAAAGGTGATCAGCGCACTTTCCCAACCACCGCCGTTAAGGGAACTGAAGCAAGCACAAGAAAGCGCCACCATCACCACCATTAACCAGCGGGGATAACGTAATGGTTTGATACCTGCTAATTTTTTTTGTAGCTGTTTACGATCAAGTAAATGATGCTCAACGAGGATCACCGCATGCTGAACTTCAGTCACCACATGCATATTAATGCCACGGTCAATAATCCGCCGAGTCGATGTTAAACAGCGCCCATCGATGATTGTGGTTAATACGAGTGAGTTAGATGAAATCGCACTATCTACCTGATTAGCGCCCAAAGCGATACCTAAGCGTGTTGTTAATTGCTCAACCAGCATACTCTCAGCCCCATGCTGTAATAACAGCAAACCGCATTCAATACACAGCTTTGTCATTTCTCTCTGTGTATCAACAACCTTTTCTTCTCCCTGCGTTTTTTCATCAACGATGCAATCCTTCATTCTCTCCCCCAAGGATTTGACAAAAATTCAGATATTCATTTAAACATGATAATATTCATATACATCATAGAGGAAAATAACAAACTGAATTATGACCTCTTTCAGATAATTTAGCCTCGTGCCGCCATTTTGTTAGGAAATTGATTTCATGAACCAGACAAGTTCCGCCAAAACACCAAAAGGACAGCGTCGCCATCAAGCGCTTATTACGGCTGCGGCGGATATTTTTCTGCAATATGGTTTTGAAGGCACGACATTAGATATGATCATCGAACGCGCAGGCGGTTCCCGTTCGACGTTATATAAAAACTTTGGGGACAAAGAAGGTTTATTTGCCGCAGTTGTGGCATATATGATAGACGATATTTTTACTGAACCTGACCATAAAGAGCCACCTTTAGAGAGCATTGAAGCGGTATTATCGTTTTATGGTTCGCGTTTTTTAGTCAATGTGATTAAACCCCAATCTATCGGGCTATACCGCTTAATACTGGGAGAATACAACCGCTTTCCTGATATTAGCCAACTCTTTTTCGAACAAGGTCCCGTACAAAGCTATCAGCGCCTTGCCGAAAAGCTTGCACAAATTCCGACTGTCAAAGTCGATAAAGACATACTGTTAAGTATTTCATCCCGTTATTTAGAGATGCTAAAAGCGGATGTTTTTATCAAAACTTTCTGTGTCGAAAACTTTAAACCTAGCGATGAATTTATCCATCAACAAATTGGGCTTTCCGTGGATATCATCGCTAGCTATATTCGTAAAATTAGTGCCAGTAAATCATAATCCATTTAAAATTTCAGTGGCTTGCTGTTGCGCAGCTTGAGAGCTCCCTACTAAAAAGACTTCAGGCCCATACAGAGATGAAATAACCGGTGCTGTACGCTCCATTTCATCTTTGTCTCTCCCATCTGGCTGTAATGTAATCACCATAGCTCGACAATATTCTGCCATCGCCTCTCTTCCTTCCTTCAACCAACGACGTACAAATTTCATACACTCCATGTCTTCTTCTGTTGGTTTTCCTTTCGATTCCATTGGCGGATAAATTAAAACAAATGGAGTCTTTTTCGTTAATAGTTGCTCAAGTTCCGATAACCATGACTGAGTTTCCATCATTGTTGTTGGAAAGGAATTCATCACACAGACAGGCCAGTTCTGAGTATTAATCATAATACAGTTATTCATTTTCATTCCTTACGTTGGATTGTTAACTCAATAAAGTGTACTGAAATGTACACTTTATTATTACACGTAGTCAAGAATGATTCTCATTTATAGTTTGCAATTTATGCTATAGCCACTTCCTTTAATATTGGCATGATTAATTTGATAAAAATTAAAACTCACTGAAATATTCATCATTGGTCGATGTCTTTTTAAAAAATGGGATGCTATGCTGACCGAAATATGACTTTTGAAAGTGAAAATATGATGAAAAATATTCTGCCAATTGCATTGGGTCTATTTGTTTCGCTGACTGCATTAAATGCAAATGCAGGACAAGTTTGTGACAAATATTTCAAAGAAATGAATGCGCTAGTTCAACAAGCTGAAGAACAATATAAAAATGAGCCTAATGCGAGTGAACAAATCGCATTAATGAAATCACAATTAGAAGACGCGAGAAAAACTCTCGCAAGTTATCCTGAAGATACACAAGAGCAAGCATGTAGCCAAGCATTAACCGCTATTGAGCATGCTAAAGAAACGGTCAATAAATCTTAATTGCCCTAAAGAAAAAGACCTGATAGCTCAGGTCTTTTCTATGAATCCAATCAGTGTGTTAAACAATAAAACTATCTTACGACTAAAACAGATATTTTTGCATAAGAGACGATCCCTGAAGCATTCGAACCTAATAAGTGGGTTGAAATACTCGGGTTACGTGAGCCAACCACAATAAGGTCGGCATGAACTTTCTCAGCTTCATCTAACACTTTTTCTCTTGGCGAACCGAACTCCACTTTATAAGAAATTCTATCTGCTGGGAAATCCATATCTTTCACAATATGATTAACCAATTCAACCAGCTGTTCTTCCGAACGCTCAATGGCTTTTTTCGTAAATGATGTAAGCAAATCATAATGATAGCTATAACTCATCGAAAATCTTGAAACATCCGGCACTGAGTGAAATAGATGGATGTTAGCGTTATCCATTTTTGCTAAATGAATGGCTTGCTTTAATGCTTTATCAGTCAATGCATCTTCAGAAATATCAACGGGAACCAAAATAGTTTTATTCATATAAGCCCCTCTCAAGGATGTATCTCTCATTCAATTTATTCGTTTTTTGAATAGATGAGATAGCGGTTTAATGGTTATTTTTTTGCCAAGAAAAGTATAGTCTGAATAAAATGAAAATGTCGTGAACTGGTTTACTAATCTGAAAATCAATTCAGTAAAATAACCACAACATTTGGCAACTCATTCAATCTAATCCTCTTCTAAGTGCCACTTATGTAATATGCGATGAATAAACGGCGTGACGATTAAGCCAATACTAATAATGAATACACTTTGTAAAAATAAACCGTAAATAGCGATAAAGAAGCGGCCTGTTTGGGTGATTGGTGCCGGCTCAATCGCTTGGCCGCTCAGCATTGATAATGCATTTAGCATTGACTCCATCATCGAATGCCCTTCAATAAAATAAAAACCAATAATCCCAGGCAGCAAGCCAATAAAAAACACTAATAACGCTAAAAAATAAAAACGCAGAACTCGCAAAACAAAATGTTCCATGCGCATTAATTCTTTAGTGAATTTCTCCATAAAAATTCTACTCAGTCCATACCGATATGCCGATTCAATAATGTTCTTGCAAACGACATAAAAAAACCTATGCAACATTATAGGAACTTCATTGCATAGGTTTTAAAAAAGAATAAATTAACGAACAACCAATACGGATGTTTCTGCGTAACGAACAATTCCTGCCGCGGTAGAACCTAACAAGTGAGTCGTAATATTTGGACGGCGAGAACCTATCACAATAATATCGGCATTAATATCTTTTGCGGTGTTAATCACTTCATCACGAGGTGAACCAAACGTAATCGTGTAACTGACATCATCATGAGGAAGATCAATCGAATCCATCAGCATTTTCATGTCTTCTTCTGCTTTCACTGTCGCGCGGTCTTTAATTTCCATATAACCCAGCGCATATGCATTGATAATTGCCGAAGAGATAGGCAATACGTGGATCAGGTGAATTTTTGCGCCAGATTGTTTCGCTAAATTTACCGCATGACGAACCGCTTTACTGGTCAACTCTTCTTCAGTGAGATCGATAGGGACCAAAATTGTTTTGTACATAAGCCCTCCTGATAAATTATCGAATAAACATTAACAATAAAATTATAATCAACTGTACGTAAATGTCTCTTATCTCAAAAGATAAATGAGATCTCCGGCTACAAATTAACAACATTATTTCTTTATCAGCACTAAAATTCACTTCATCACTCAGAGAAAAAGCAAAAAATGTTAAATATTTTTCGTAGGAATTAACTGAGATTCCAGCAAAACAAACCAATAAAAACATTGATCAATTTGTTTTTTAAGCACTTTTGGGATTTATGATGAGATAAAAAATTATAATAGTTATATGAAAAAAGGGGTTGATTTCTTAAATGAGAATAGTTATCTTTTATCTCGTGAATAGTTGAGTAAATTACTCGGTCTTTTCACAACGACATTGCTCACATTGCTTCCAGTTTAGCTGGCCAACTCATTTGAGTTGGCCTTTTTTTTATTTTATGGCAAACAGTATTTCATCAAAACTGCGCCTGTAATATCTCATCACTTATTGAGGATAGCGCCCCCAAAGCTCCAATTTTTTAAATGCCCAACATAGGTTAAACGCTCTGTTGGCATAAAAGTAGGCACATCCCCTGAACGCATGTGCAAAATATCAGCAGGCGTAATCCATGATGAGTTTCCTTCAAACAACGGCACACCGGCATATTTATAAGCATCTAGGACAAACTGCGAACAAAAAAAGCCGTTGGCTTGTTCAATATCATCCCCTAGTTGGACTGTAGCCAGTGTTTTAAGACAGAAATTACGGATAGTCTGCCCAATCAGTGGTAATTCACAAACGCGTTTTGTCAGCATCCACGGCGCAATCATGATAATCCCCTTCATGTTGTATTTACCTCCGTCATTAACAGTAGAAAACTCACGCAGTTTTTCTGCATGAAATGACGTTAATAAGTTATGCCGTAATACAACCATATTATTAGAATCCGTGATTGCTTGGTCGAGAGGAATAATTCTGACTCCACTTCCAACCGATTCTGCCACCTGACCAAATCCTAAATAAATAGAAGCGTGACTCACCCCACTCACACTAAATAAGCGGATCCCCCACGAGTTCACCCCCGTTGCTGAAGACAAAAGGATATCTCCGGGCAGCATATCCGCCACTGTCAATGTTTCAACTGAATCCTTAATCGGGATCGTGTTAGCGTGCTGAATACTAAACTTCAGCTTATTTGATTCATCTTCAGTTTTAAATTGTGTTGAACAACCATTTATAAATAGAAAACAAAAAAATAGCATCCATTGGCATAATTTCATCTACACATATCCATTTTAGTTGTATTTATCATTATTCTCGCTCCCGATTTTATCGACAGAATATGACTATCACACTATTTTATTTTCTTTAATAGATAGAAACTTAGTCGCGATCACAAAAAATTACCGAAGGATCATGAACCATTCCAATGATAAAATACCATCAGATAATTCAAAAAAAGACGTGGATATATGAAAGGAATTTATTATTGAGGAACAGAAACCCTCTAGTCAATCTAGAGGGTCACATCTTACCCTAAAATTAAATTAGATATATTCTGGATAAAATACGCTGACGGAATGATAGGTTTTCTTCTCGGTTGCTTTATTTTTCTGTACCGCAACAAATGGCTTATCCTTAAGTTTTTCAGGTAAAGCCGTAGCATTTTCCTTTGCAATCACAGAAACTTGAATATTACGCTTAGAACGACTTAATTTGAACGGCATCCCTAATAAACGACGAGCCTGGTTATTACTTACCATCATAAACTCCTTAACTAAAAAATTTAAATTCATAAACTGAACATCAAAAAAATAGTCAGTGTAGGTCACTAGGTTTATTTTACTTCCTCGTTATCTAAAAAATAAAATAAGTAACTTTAGTAGTATATCAGCAATAAAATATTATTTAATGAAGATTTACTGGACAGTCCCAGTACGTTACCAATCAATCTTTTAAAAAAACAAAAATGAAGTTAATCTCTAATATACGATTAATTACAGAAAGATAACTCCAATATTAAAACTAGTAAGATAGTTATCAGTTAAAAATAATCTCAGCTTTATTTATATTATTGATAAAAATTGATATTAACGGATTGACTCCCCATAAATACGCTCAGTATAGTAAGAAAAAAACGTATATAAGGTACTTATCAATGAAGACTATTGGACTTATCGGGGGAATGAGCTGGGAATCAACCCAACTCTATTATCAGCAAATAAATGAAGGTGTTAAGCAAAAACTAGGAGGCTTACATTCCGCTAAGATAGTTTTATACAGTGTTGATTTTGCTGAAGTTGAATATTTTCAATCTCACGATCAATGGGGTCTTGCTGCTGAACATTTAGCCAAAGCAGGGATGAGTTTACAAGCCGCTGGCGCTGATTTTTTAGTTTTGTGTACAAATACAATGCACAAAGTCGCCCCACAGATTGAAGAAAAATCTAACCTTCCTCTCCTTCACATTGCAGATGCTACAGGTGAAAAAATAACACAATCGGGCATTAAAACTATTGGGTTGTTAGGCACTGCATTTACAATGGAACAAGCTTTTTACAAAGATCGTCTGATTGATAAATTTAATTTAAGAGTTATCACACCGAATGAGGCAGACAGAAAAATCGTTCACGATATTATCTACAATGAGCTGTGTTTAGGCATTATCTCTGAGGCTTCACGAACCGAGTATCAACGCATTATGACATCACTCGTTGAACAAGGCGCTGAAGGTATTATTCTTGGATGTACTGAAATTACATTGCTGGTAAATGGAGATGATACGTCCGTACCCGTCTTTGATACCACGACAATTCATGCGCAAAGTGCGGTTCAATACGCACTAAAAAACCAGTAATAGCGAGTTACCATATATTAGGATAATTATCATAAAATTATCCTATCATCACCAAAATGCAGATACTTCCCTATTAACGTTTAACATATCTATGTTATTTATTGTCCACCACTAATTTTAGGGCTGTACCGATGAACGAAAGAAAACTTAACAATCTCTCTTTAGGACAATTCATCAAAGAACAGCGTCTCGCTCGTCAAATAACTGTTACCGAGATAGCCAAAGCCATTTCAGTTTCAGAGCGCACATACTCCCAATATGAAGACGGCTCCTCATCAATATATGTTGCGCATCTTATCGCACTAAGTTCAGTACTAAATATTGAACTTCAAACACTGCTCGACGCTTATTTAAACCCTGAACAATAATATTTACACCCTTCTCTTAGCATAAAGCGCTTAGCTTTTACTTTATGCTAAGTATCGTTTATTGATAAATTTACTTCTTAGTGTTGAATATAAAATACACTCATCATAAATATTTCCGCTATTTTTCCACTATAAAGCAAGTGTTCCACAGGCGTCGCAATCATACTAATTGTGTTTATCATCGCTTCAGCGATCATTTCTACTGGGTTAAATGCAGGCATGTTTATTCTCCTTTTTAGACACACTATATTAGTAAGGTAGTTCCGCCTATAGGATTAAGTGCAAATTGCTTCTAAATAAATCAATAAAAAGCCCCACACTTGGCGAGGCTATGAATGGTAGTAATCTATCGATTTAACTCAATTCTGGCGGGTTTTTAAGTATTTGATGTATCTCTTCTTTGAGACGAAGTTTTTCTTTTTTTAACTCGATAACATCAGTGCCATACCCACTTCTGTCTGGATGCTCCAGCCTGGCTATTTCATGATCGAGTTGGTTATGCCTATTAAATAAGGCTCTAAAATCAGGATCTGACTGACGAAGTTGCGAGATTAAATCACGATACTCTGGGAACATAAATTATTACTCCATTAGCTGATTAATACGCATGATCCAGTGTCACGTAGATTAAAAATGAAGTCACTTTACTTATTGTAAATATAGGACAAGAATCACTAATATTAACCTGTAAATCGACTAGCGCATAAGGCTGCTATAATTACGGCTTCACTTTATAGCGGCTCGCGATAGCAATGCGATTAAAAGAACCTATGATGATAGATACCCATTCAATTAATGCTAATTGCTCATCGCTCCAGTACTCCTCGGCTTTTTCATAAACATCATTAGGTATATGCCCCATATGAACCATATTAACTGATTCCGCCAACAAGAACGCTGCTTTTTCTTTTTCTGAAAAATAATCGGCCTCTTCCCACACTGCAACCAATGCGATTTTATCAATGCTCACATTATTTTTTTGAGCGTCTTGAGTATGAAGCCGCACACAAAAAGCACATCCATTAATCTGAGATATTCTCAATTTAAGTAGATGAATAAACCCTTCTTCCAATCCTAATGATACTGCTTGCTGATCAATATGATTGCTAATCTCAATCAGCTTGTTATACGCATCAGGAGAACTTTTAGATAATGACGCTCTGCTCATATACACTCCAAGTTATATTGCAATGAATGTATATAACCAGTTTCAATAAGATTCATCTATCGATTTAGTGTTGCACAATCACTGATTAAGCTTATGCAGTCAATTTGTAACTTTCATCAATCAACGCTTTAATCTCACCTTCTGGAAATCCACTGTCCAACTTTATAGTAATCCAGTGCTCTTTATTCATGTGATATGCTGGATATACCCCTTCCTTTAACCTCAATGAACCAACTAATTCAGGAGGAGATTTGAGGTTTATAATATTTACCATCTCATCACGCTCGCTTTCATATAATCTCTTTGATGAAATCGTCAGAATGGCAGCAAACCACTTTGCATTATTTTTATGCCTATAAATGATGTAACTAGGAAATTTAGCCCATGGGTACTCAGCAACTGCACCATAATTACTCTGGATATACTCCATAAGTTCATTTTTGTTCATCTCACCATCCCACTAATAAGTTTTAGTTATGCTAACTTGGCAAGAATATAAATTGCAACAAACGAAAAATACCCGAATTTAGCCTAACTTATGACACTATTGTCAAAATAAAAATTTTAGGTAATCTTACATAGGTTTATTATGTAATTACTTCATTAAATTACTTTTTAGGAAAAATCATGTTTGAATCTAAAAATATGCCATTAATTTCTTTCCGCTCTTTTTTAAAACGAATGCTATTACATTTTGGTTACGCTTTTGCACTTATCGTTACCACTTTATTCATTGGCATTGTCGGGCATATCGCTTTTGATTCGAGCATAAGTTGGCATGATGCCACATTCAACAGTGCCTTTATAGCTAATGGAATTGGTCCATACATTGTTCCGCAAAACATTTCAGGAAAGATTTTTTTCGCTTTTTATGGTATATTCACCAGTCTGGTTTTTATGACCACTCTAGGTTTGATATTTGCACCTATTGCGCATCGAATGTTACATAAATTCCATTTAGATGATGAGTAAAAAAGCCCCGTCTGGTTAAACTCCATGACCTAAGACATGATCTTTTCAAGCTCTCACCACTGGCAATTCATCAAAATTTGTTGTGTACGCTGGTGACAACATTTCACTCTTCGTCTGATATCCACTATCGCTTCCTTTCGCAGAAAACCCCAATCAGAGTGGTAAAGTGATAGATGATAATATTAAAAGAATACCGATTAATAAGCATTGAAAAACATTAAGCATACGGATAAATATCTATTCTAAT
>NZ_JAERJY010000039.1:0-25800 GCF_018257375.1 Providencia sp. JGM181
GCAGACTAGAACATTAAGAATTCAATATTATTTAAATATAAAACTAATATTTTTGCCATCTGATCAGCTCAAAAAATGAATTGCATTAAATCGTCAACAAGCACATAGAGTCAAAGTGAAACCCATCTATTTACCTCCCCTCATCATGAACTTTCTTCATGTTCGAAATGAAATTAAGTCGCTTTAACTCCCCGCCCCGCTCTGGCATAAATTAAACATATTAACTTACTGGCTACATAAAATTGATGAATGAGAAAACGTGCAACATCTCTGTAATCAAGAAATAAACGCCGTTTTCCTATTAGGGCTAGGATGCAAAAATCATGAATACAGAATTTACCTTTAATATTACGCGCAGCATTTTTGATGAAAATTACAACCCATCGGAAAACACGCGAATTACCACTAACTTTGCGAATTTAGCCAGAGGCAAAAGCCGCCAGGAAAATCTGCGTAACACATTGTCGATGATCAACAACCGCTTCAATTCATTGGCATATTGGGATAACTCTAAAAGCGATCGCTATGCTGTTGAGTTGGAAATTATCTCTGTCGAGATGAATATCGAAGAAAAAGTCAGCAGCTTCCCAGTCATTGAAATCTTAAAAACCAACATCATTGACAAAAAAACGCAGCAGCGTATTGAAGGGATTGTAGGAAATAATTTTTCCTCCTACGTACGGGACTATGATTTTAGCGTTTTACTCTTGGAACATAATAAAGACCAAGCAGAGTTTAGCATTCCAACTAAATTTGGCTGCCTGCATGGCAATATTTTTAAATCGTTTATTAACTCCAAAGAGTACAAAGCGAACTTTAATAAATCACCGGTGATCTGTTTAAGTGTTTCAAATAGAGATACCTACCATCGCACAGGGAATCAACACCCTATATTAGGCATTGAATATCAGCCAAGTAATGCCTCTTTAACAGAGCAATACTTTGGTAAAATGGGCTTACAGGTCCGTTACTTTATGCCGAAAAATAGCGTTGCTCCTTTAGCCTTTTATTTTACAGGAGACTTGCTGAGCGACTACAGCAACCTTGAGTTAATCAGCACTATTAGCACCATGGAAACGTTCCAAAAAATTTATCGTCCTGAAATTTATAATGCCAACACGGTAGCGGGTGAATGTTATCAACCGAGCTTAAATCAGCAGGATTATTCATTAACCAAAATTGTTTATGACCGTGAAGAGCGCAGCCAACTTGCCATTGAACAAGGTAAATTCACTGAAGAGCACTTCATTAAGCCTTACCAAACAATTTTGGAAAAATGGTCTGCAAGCTATTCCGTTTAATAGAAATCGGTCAATTTAATAAAATCGCGTATTTATAAAAAATAAAATAAAAGGTCACCTGCAATGAAAATATTATTACCCACTTCCACAGCCGGCAGCTTGCCGAAGCCATCTTGGTTAGCAGAACCAGAAAAACTCTGGTCGCCATGGAAATTGCAAAACGAAGAACTTATCGCTGGTAAACAAGATGCCTTGCGTTTATCACTGGACGATCAATTCCGTGCAGGCATCGACATCGTGAGCGATGGCGAACAAACTCGCCAGCACTTTGTGACCACCTTTATTGAACACTTGAGTGGCGTAGATTTTGAAAAACGCCAAGTGGTAAAAATTCGTGACCGTTACGATGCCAGCGTACCAACCGTTGTGGGCGCTGTTGCTCGTCAAAAACCCGTGTTTGTGGATGATGCCAAATATCTGCGTCAACTCACTGACAAACCGATTAAATGGGCATTACCGGGTCCAATGACCATGATCGACACGCTCTATGATAACCACTATAAAAGCCGCGAAAAATTGGCGTGGGAGTTCGCTAAAATTCTTAACCAAGAAGCGAGAGAGTTAGAAGCCGCAGGCGTCGATATCATCCAATTTGATGAACCCGCATTTAACGTATTTTTTGATGAAGTTAATGACTGGGGGATCGCGGCGCTCGAAAGAGCCATTGAAGGACTGAAATGCGAAACCGCAGTACATATCTGTTATGGCTATGGCATCAAAGCCAACACCGATTGGAAGAAAACACTAGGTTCTGAGTGGCGACAATACGAAGAAGCTTTTCCGAAACTGCAAAGCTCAAATATCGATATCGTTTCACTGGAATGCCATAATTCCAACGTTCCGATGGACTTAATTGAACTTATCCGTGGTAAAAAAGTGATGGTCGGTGCAATTGACGTGGCAACCAACACTGTCGAAACCCCGGAAGAAGTCGCCAATACATTGCGAAAAGCCCTACAATTTGTTGATGCAGACAAACTTTACCCATCAACTAACTGTGGCATGGCGCCATTATCTCGCGATGTTGCCAGAGGGAAACTCAACGCGTTAAGCGCAGGCGCAGAGATCATCCGAAAAGAACTTGGCGCAAAATAAATTATCCCAGATTTGGCGATCTCATCCATCGCCAAATTTCATCATTTTTAAACCCTTCATAGCCACTCACACCCCTTATTCGTATTTACTGAAAATATCTGAAATTCTTTCAGCCATTATCACAGAAACCCTCTATCAATGTTGCTGGCTAGGTATTTTCCCTCCTATACTTTTTTTTGCTTAAAAAGTGACTAATAACAAAATAACTGGAAGGAAATAATCATGAAATTATCTCTACTAGGATGTTTATTGGCAGCTTCATTTTCTCTGCACGCTTATGCCGTAAGCGAGCCACCAATCCGATTAGTGATCCACGGGGGAGCCGGTACTATTACCAAAGGCACCATTACTCCAGCACAAGAAAAAGAGTATCAAGAAAAACTGACCGAAGCCTTAGAAGCAGGCTATGCGGTACTCAATAAAGGCGGTAGTAGCCTTGATGCGGTACAAGCCTCTATTAATGTGATGGAAGATTCCCCGCTATTTAACGCAGGAAAAGGCGCCGTTTTTACCCACGAAGGCAAAAATGAAATGGATGCGTCGATTATGGATGGCAGCAACCGTAAAGCGGGGGCTGTGGCAGGTGTCACCAACATTAAAAACCCGATTAATGCTGCTTATGCCGTCATGACCAAAAGCCCTCATGTCATGATGGTTTCTAAAGGTGCTGAGCAATTCGCCGCAGAGCAAGGTCTTGAAATCGTTGACCCATCCTATTTCCGCACTGACTTCCGTTGGCAGCAACTTCAAAAAGCCAAAGAAAAAGAGAAAGTGGTACTCGACCATGATGGTAAAACTGCAGCTCTCTTTATTGACCCAATGATGTATGACTACAAATATGGCACCGTTGGCGCAGTCGCCCTCGATAAAAACGGCAATATCGCCGCAGGGACATCCACAGGCGGCATGACCAATAAACGTTTTGGTCGTGTCGGTGACTCCCCTATCATTGGTGCTGGAAACTACGCTGACAACAATACGGTCGCTGTTTCAGCCACAGGCTCCGGCGAAATGTTTATCCGTACCGCCACCGCCCACAATATCGCCGCCCAAGTCAAATACAACAAAACGCCTATCGACCAAGCCGCCCGTAATGCATTGGATGAAGTCAAAGAGCTGAACGGAAGTGGTGGTGTGATTGTGTTGGATAAAACAGGTAACTACGCGATGGAGTTTAATTCAGAAGGGATGTACCGCGGAACAATCGGTAACGATGGTAAACCGCAAGTCGCAATTTATAAAAACGATTAAGTACCTAGCGATTAAACTCGCTACGCCATAAAAATACAAAAGCCCACCAATGTGGGCTTTATAAACTCTATATCTATAAACAACGGCTCTCAGCCTAATGACTTTTCAACTGCGCCACTGGCCAAATACCCTTTATGAAACGCGGCTTGCCTTGGCGAGATACGCGCAACTGCCTCTGCTGAGCAAGAGGCATCCACCAGCACAAAACTGGCATCATCGCCTTTTGCTGGCCACACTTGCTGGCCCTTTTCATCCAGTGGCAATACGTTACCCGTGGCAATAGCAAGGGAGCGAGATAATGCCAACTCATCAGGGCGCGTGTACAACTGCGCATATAAATTGGCTTTTTCTAACATGTCCCCGAGACCAAATGGTGACCAGTGATCAATCACACTGTCAGTCCCCGTCATCACAAACACGCCATTTTTATTCAACGTTTTTAATGGCATATGCAATGTACCGATAGGTACGGTCGACGCTATCGTAATCTGCTGCTCAGCCAAGCGTTTTGCCATCGCATCAGCATCTTCAGGATTTAACATAGCTAACGCAAAGGCATGGCTAATCGTCACCTTGCCACGCAAGCTACGATTTTCATCCACGGTTTTTATCATATAGTTGATAGCGGCAAGTCCTGCCGGGCTTGTCTCATGCAGATGAATATCAACCCCTTTGTTATAATCCAGTGCAATCTGGAACATCGCATCAAGGGATTTTTCCATCGCACCATCGACATTGGTCGGATCTAACCCACCCACATAGTGCGCTCCTGCTTGCATCGCTTCTCGCATCAAAGGGACTGATTTTGAAAGCAGTAAACCATGTTGAGGGAATGCCACAATTTCGCACGTGAGATCTTGCTGACGTTTATCCAACACCGCTTGCAGTGCTTCAAGATTTTTCAATCCAGAAACAGGTTCAATGTTGCAATGGCTGCGTGCGATGGTCGAACCATGAGATTGAATTAAATCAATCAGTGCATGCGCCCTTTCTTGCGTGAAAGGCTGCAATTCAGGCAACATTTTCTGTTCAAGGGCTATCATATCCATAATAGTTTTACCTTCACGGGACTGTGGCGCTTGCCATGGTCCTCCGTAAAAGGTTTTATCCAGATGAATATGCATATCTCGAAATGCAGGAAGCATCAATTTGCCTTGCGCACTGTACGCATTCAGAACGGTATTTGGATGCTGTTTATTGGGTAACACCGCCACGATTTTACCATCATTAATTTCGATGGTTTTTAGCTCAGTTTGTGTCCCAATCACCGTACTATCACGGAAATTAAAACCTGTTTCAAGTAACGCATCATCAAGATAATAATGTTTATCTGTGATACGAGAAACACCAGACTGCGGTACGCTTTGCACCGCCGCCCCCGCAGATACTGAACCTAATAATGTACAAGCCGCCACCACTTTTGCGCTTGTCGTCAGAAACTCTCTGCGCCCAGACAACTGTTCTGCATTCATAGCAACTCCTTATCATCGAGAGTTCGACCTCATCATACGAAGCCGAACGAGTGAGGTTTAGCCTTGAATAATATGGGTTCCCGTCTCTCCACGTAACGCTGCTGGCAGAGCTTCAGGAGTCGTGATAATCACACGCTTACCACCATTAGCGATAAACGATAAACTGGCTTCAATTTTCGGTAGCATGCTCCCCGCTGGGAAATGCCCCTCTGCCATATAGCGCTGCATATCCGTCGTTGAGGTTTCACCAAGGGCTTTTTGTTCCGGTTTGCCAAAGTGAATACACACTTTTTCAACGCCTGTGGTGATGATTAAAATGTCCGCATTGAGCTCTTTCGCCAATAGCGTGGTCGATAAATCTTTATCAATAACGGCATCCACACTTTGATAACCGCCCTGCCCATTATTCACCACAGGGATCCCACCGCCGCCTGCCGCAACAACCACATAATCATGTTCGGTCAATGTACGAATTGCCGCTGACTCAATGACACGTTTAGGTTCAGGGGATGCCACCACACGGCGATATCCACGCCCTGAATCTTCAACAAAGTGCCAATCTGGGTTTTCCTGCTGCAATACATCCGCTTGTTCTTTACTGAAAAATGCGCCAATCGGCTTAGTCGGTGCAGCAAAGTTCGGATCATTTTTATCGACTTCCACTTGGGTCACTACCGTTACCGCTTGGCGATGTTGCTGTTTCGCTAATACATTAGTGAGTGCTTGCTGGACTAAATAGCCAATCCCCCCTTGAGTATCCGCCACACAATTAGCCAGCGGTGTCAGTGGTAATCCTTCAGTCACATGAGCAATTTCAGCGCGACGCAAATCTAACCCTACCTGCGGCCCATTACCGTGAGTCAGCACAATGTTGTAATTACCTTTGAGCATATCGCTGATGTGCTGAGCCACTTCCTGAACCGCTTTTTCTTGAGCTTCAATGGATTGGCTGCTGTTATCTTTAATAATACTGTTGCCCCCGATGGCAACAACCACGAGTTCTTTCATGATTAAGGATCCTGATACCGAATATTTAGCAGATAGTGGGTGTACCGCGCACACCCACTATAAAGATTGGCGTATTACACTGATTTACTCAGTTTTTCAGCTTTTTCAGCTTGTTGCTGCTCCACTGATTGGCGACCATCTAAAAAGTGTTTGATAACAAACAAAGCCGCCATCATGAGGTATGCGTAGACAAACATCAATGCCGAACCTGTTGCAATACCCACGGCCGGAGAATGGATGATGCCAAAGAAGACCAATACCGCACCCACTGCCGCCGCAATCGCACCACGTAACGGCTTGTTTAAGATAGCGAAGATAGCGATACAGCCCCATAACATACTTGCCAATGGTGCACCGTTGCCTAAGTGAACCAGACCTTGATAGTAAACGCCTTTATGTAAAAGAACTTCCGTACCAATCGCGCTTGCAGACGTCCCTGCCGCTCCCATGACACTGTTAACCATCGTCAATGCCCAGTTCGCAATCCATGGGAATAGGCAGATAAAAATCACAGGCACTTCGACTTTCGGTGTTTCTCGCACCACTTGGTTGGCTGTCACCACACCGATAAACACTAAGATAGGGACAATGGCCGTCATTGGGATCACCGCGAGCATAAATGCTCCGATACCAAATAACGGGACGATAAACATAGTGATACCAGATGCTAAGGTATAACCCACACTCGCGCCCATCGCTTTCCAACCCGCATGACCCACATACACAGTCACAGGGAATGGGTTGCCTAGCACGACGCCCACGGTTGAAGATAAACCGTTTGCTAGCATCACCTTACGTGTGTTGTATTCATCACCCGCTGCGTGAGCACTTTCAATATTTTCAAGGTCAAAGATGTAGTTCGCTAAACCTAAAGGTACCGCTGAGGCTAAGTACGGCAGTGCATGAGGTAAACCTTGGAAGAAGCTATCCACATGGATGCTTGGCGGGTTAAAACCAAATGACGCCATGGATGCCGTAATCGCTTCTGGGCTTTGTAAACCCGAAATCCATGCTAAGGCAGAACCCGCGATAAGCAGCAGCAACCCTGTAGGAATACGTGCAAAGATAGGCTTTTTACCAAACCAGTTGATGAAAATTAACAGTAGGACAATAAACGATACCGTTGGTGCTTCAAATGCTTGCAGCATCGGGTTCATTGCCAGTAACAATAATCCGAGACCCGATAAACACGATAATAATACGGTACGCGGGATCATCTTACGGATGGTTTCACCAAGGAAAGAGCCCCCCACTAAAATCATTGATTCCACAAAACACCAGACCAACGCAATTTGCAGAGCAAATTCAGGATCTTTGGTGGTTTGGTAAACCGGCATGATCACTAAGAAGGTTACGGTGAAGATAGAAGGTGCGCTTGGCCCTGATGGCAGTGCCGTGACGTCATTTCGTCCCGTTTGTTTGATCATCTGCTGACCAAAGTAAGCGTAACTTACACTGGCAAGCAATACAGCAAAACCAAACGCTGGCGCGATACGACCATAAACAATTTCCGCTGGGATGCCGACAACAAAAATCAGTAAGCCCATCATGGTGAGTAGGTTCGTGAGGTTATTGGTCATCAAACCAAAATAGGCCGCCAAATCACCACGTTTCCATTTAATATTTAATAGACTCATATTCTTACTCCCATTCCCCTCACACCTTAGCAGCACGTTGTTGACGGTCTATCTCTTATGCCACTGAACAATTTAGGGAATGCGTTGCTTTATTTTTATCGCCCGGCCGAAGCCGGGCATTATTTTTTGCTTAGTGAGTTTTGGGCTCAATACCACTATGCATAGTGTTTCGCGTAAGAAAGCATCGCTTTTTCGAAGCAATCAAACGGAGGATGTACAATCCCTGCCCCAATCATTCCAATACCTGCATCTTTATGCGCAATCGCCGTGTTAATCACCGGAAGAATGCCACTAGCGGCAACTTTCGTGATATCAATCGCTGTCGGAATTCCCATGAAACCTAGCAATGGAATAGTGACGTTCGGGTTCTCACCAAGGGTGATTTCACGCATTTGGCGAGAGAAATCCACCGCCTCTTCAACAGTTCCCCCAACGAGCGCCACGATAGCCGGTGCTGTTGCCATCGCAAATCCACCAATCCCGTAAGTTTCTGTGATAGCCGAGTCACCAATATCTAAACCTGAATCTTCCGGTTTATAACCCGCGAACATTGGACCAATCACTTGCTGAGAAGGACCTGTAAACCACTGCCCCGGTAGCCCGCTAATGCGTAAACCAAACTCATAACCATTACGTGCCATGGTAGTCACGACAGTACTGTATTCAATACCGTGCGCCGCATCCATTGAAGCTTTACACATTGCCATCCATGTAGGACCCGAGAAATAGTCGCTACTTGCCACGAAATCAAAGACTTCTTTTTGCTGGGCAACCGTAAAATTGGTTTGAATAATTCCCGTGGTCAGCGCTTGGATCAGCAATGTTGTTCCCGCATTGTTGCGGTTATGGCATTCATCACCCATATGTAACGCTTGTGCCAACATTAAACGCAGGTCGATTTCACCGACGATTTTCATGGCGTCACGCAGCATTGGACCCAGCACATCACGCATCCAATTCAAGCGGTCAATAACGCTTTGGTCATTGGCACCCATGCGCAAGATTTTTGCCATCTGCTCACTCAAGTTAGTGAATGCACGGTTGCCGTAAGTTTTGTTTTCGACAATGTGCATAAACATCGATGCCGATGTCACACCCGCCATTGACCCTACGCAATCATGTTCATGGCATGGGGAAAAGATAATTTCCCCCGAAGCTGCAACACGTTCAGCATCCGCTAAGTCTTTTGCCAATCCTTCAAAAACTAAAGCGCCTGTCACCGCACCTTTCATTGCGCCACACATATCTTTCCATGCCACTGGTGGACCGGCATGTAGAATGGTGTTTTTCGTCATGCCCGGTACCACATTAATGGCTTGGTCATAACCCACGAGCACAGGCTGGGACTGAATAATACGCTCAAGCGCTTGAGCATTCGCAACCGCGATTTTTTCTTGTAACGCCGCGTTGCCTTCAATTTGGTCAAGCGCGCGGATCACAGCAACGTTACCTTGCCCCGGCGGCGTCCAATTCAGCTGAGTCACCGGAACGTGCTGTTTTTTCAGATCATCACTGAACATCTCAATGCCGATATTGATAACGTTCAATGGTTGTTTAAATAATGAAGTCATTACGCTTTCTCCCCTTTCCAGACAAACTCACGTCCTAATAAACCTGTATTGGTACTGCTACTCGCCCAAATCACACCTGCTTCGGTGAGCATCTTGACCTGTGCATCCATCGATGGCGTATCTTGGTCAGTACCCAGCACATAGCCAAGGATCACCAGTTCACGCCCTTCTTGTTTCGCTATCTCTTTTGCTGTTTTGATAGCGTCAATCATCACACCGACCGGATCCTCATGAGAGCCAAAGCCAAGCACGAAATCCATCATGATCACACCAACTTCTGGGTCACGAGCTTCTTGCAGTAAACGCTCGATGCGGTTTGTTGGATCGATCATTGGGTGTGGCTTACCGTTGGTAAAATCATCATCGCCAAAGTCGAGGAAGGTATGGGCAACACTTTTATTGATATCTTTCAGACGGTAGTCAGGGTTAGGTTGAATATTGCTGTAGACGTCATCGTATTTTTCCAGCGCTGCAAACATTGCTTCATCACACAATGTGCCGCCACAGAAAAGACCACGAATGTATTTTTGTTCCGGTTTGAGTAACTCTCTGACTTCATCAATTAATGGCAGATTGAGAGGGTGAAGGTCTAAATCTTCTTTACGAATGCCTGTCAGTAAAACCGCTTTCAGAGCAGCTTCTTTGGTGCCTTGGGCAAAGGTTAAGCCGGGTTTATCATCCGGTAACGGTTGACTTCCTAAGAAACAAACCACCACTGGCTTATGGCATTTTTCAGCTTGTTCTAACACTTTTTTGGCAACCATAGGTGCTGGTGGCTTAGAAATGAGTGCAATGACTTGGGTTTCATCATCTGCATCCAGCATTTTCAGTGCATCAATCATCATGATGCCGCCAATTTTTTCACTCAGGTCACGACCACCCGTACCAATTAGCTGAGAAACTCCAGCACCAAACTCATGGATGCGTACACTCAGTTCTTGGCTCCCCGTACCGGATGCCCCAATAATTCCGATGCTACCGCGACGAACATTGTTACCAAAACACAAGGCTGTCCCATTGATGATCGCCGTTCCGCAGTCTGGTCCCATCATCAACAACCCTTTTTGGCTCGCCAACTGTTTCAGTGCCAGCTCATCGTCTATCGAGACGTTATCGGAGAACAGCATCACGTTGAGATCATTTTCCAGTGCAATACGCGCTTCACGAGCCGCAAATTGCCCATTAACCGAAATAACCGCTAAGTTAGCATCAGGAATGTGCGTTTTTGCAGAGTTGATTGTGGCGTATTTGGCTTCATGCTGCCCGCCGCCTTGATTTTTCTTATTAAACAGGTCTTCGATAGCAATCAATGTCGCATCATTGGCTTCATCGCTAGGCCCTTTAATCACTATCATTAAATCGCCGTTTTTGGCTTCTTCTAATTCTGGTGTTAATAAACCTAAGTTTCTTAATACGCCTTTATTCATTTCTGTTGCCATTGCCACAAAGGCTTGCTCAACATTTTCAAGTTGGTTGGCTTTGGTGGAAATAGACATCAATGACACGGAATCAAAATAGGTATTCTTTTTTATGACTACTTTAGTCGACATGTGTTTCTCCGAAATAATGAGTCAGAAACAGCGCATCGCGAATGCCAAATAGCATGTCGCAACCTGAACTAGACCCGATATTTAAAATCTCTAAAATTTGTGGATAAATATTTGTTTCTCGCCCATCAACTAAACATTGAATTAGTTGATGTATATTTTCGCGATACTCTTGGTTTAATGCTTTTTCTAACGTGATGGCACTGATGGGTGTTGTATTCGCTTTGCTTTGCGAAATCCCTTGATAAAAGCTCGGATAGCAGGAATTCGCAGGGTGGTGTTTCAACAACAAAAAAGCCATTAGTCCCACTAAATAATCATCTCCCGAAGGTGTTAACCCAATTCCTAATCCAACAAACTGGCTCACAATATTCGTCAATCCTTGGTGCCTTTTATTGATTAATAAATTAATTAAACTAGAGCGTAATTCATTTAATTTTTTTGATGATTCAAGATAAAAACCATTGTCCCCTTGGTAGTTAAACAGAGAGTGTGTTTTATCATTTAAAATAGAATCAATTTCGTTAATTTTAGACTGAAGAAAATAACGGTATTTTTCTTCGGTTAATTTTTCATTAATAAAATAAACCGTTGGTGGGTTCCATTTCTTACATAATAAAAATGAAACAGTATATTTTTCACCAATATGGATTTCATTATTTAAAATATAAACAGAATCCCCCGCAGTAATATTTAACGGTGAAAAATCCTTATTAATAATTCGGCAGCTATTAGGAGCATTATCCGTTTGCGAGCCAAGCAAGGTATAAAGTTGGTTATCAATTGAAAAATTAATGGCTTTATTAAAAACTTGCTCTATATTCCCTGTTAATGATGGCTGATGCAAAAGATGCAAGAAATGTACATCAGCCGTTAACCCATAAATGCTTTGCCGCTGAGATTGGTGTCTGTTCACAATCCCCCTTATGGGTGGTTACGCACCCGCTGCAATCAGTAATTCAGCAATTTCGTGATAGCCTTTTTCCTGTGCCAGCTCTAACGGCTTTTTACCGTATTTATCTGTCATATGTGGGTTGGCACCGTGCTCTAACAGCATTTTTACGATTTGCTGCTGTTTTACGCCACCATCATTCAGCACAATCGCTTCTAGCAACGGAGTCCAGCCGACAAAGTTGGTGTGATTAACATTAATGTCCGTGTTTTCCAGTAATTCACGCACAATTTCCACATGCCCTTTTTCACTCGCTGGCGTGATCCCAACACCACCAAAACGGGTTAGTAAATCTAAATTAGGATTAGCAGGTAATACTAAACGCAATAATGTTAAATCATTATTTAGGCAACTTAATAAAAATGGGTTAAAACAGGTTTGGTCTTGTTTATTAATATCAGCACCAGCATGAATAAGAAAATCAACACACTCATAGTGCTGATTTAAACTGGCATTCACAATAGCAGTGCGACCTTGTCGATTGGTACTATTAATATCAACACCTTTTTCAAGGCAATTTTTTAAAATAGCTAATTGACCTTGTTCTGCTGCTTTAAGAAAATCTTGAACGAGTGTGTTTTCTGTCATAACGCTCTCCACATTTAGCTATTTCAATTTTCTGATAGCCAAATTAAATATGAATTAAAGATTATTTAGCATGGTTAGAGCATAACAATTGCCATTAATAAATAGAATCCATTTAAATTTAATTCATCAATCTGCCACCCTATTATTGATTTAAATTCAACAATCGAGCATTTTTGTGCGTGAAAGCATCCTTCACTGACCTTTATTGATGTTTTTTTGTCTATTTTCTATGCAATTTGACCAGGTTATTTTGTTAATCTGTTTACCAATTTATTCTTTCTTCAATTTTGTGACAGGCATCAAATCAAAGGTTTTCAAATTGTTAACATTGTGATTTTTTTGTTTATTAACCCGATATTCCCTAATGACTTATTTTTTATTAAATTCAATAATATTAATTAGTTTGAATGTAAACATGCGTTTCATTAGTTGCTTTTTGGGGTGACATAAATTAAATACTATTGATTGTACAGAATAGATAAATACCCCCGCAGAAGGCTATCAAAAACAATCGATAAAAAGCCTGTTTTTTAAGCTATTGAATAGTATTCACAGAAAACGTTATTTCGGCTAATTTTCACGCACTTTGGGACACGACACATGAACTCTATTTTTACCGAAGAAAATTTATTGACCTATACCACCGCGGCTAAATTTGCCAGTTTCAGTAAAGCGGCCGAAGAACTTGGAATTACCACCTCCGCGGTGAGCTACACCATAAAACGCATCGAAACCTATTTAGATGTCGCTCTGTTTATCCGCGATACCCGTAATATTGAGCTGACCGAAGCGGGATACTATTTTTATCGCAAAGCCACCGACCTTCTGAATAATTTTCATCTCATCAAAAAAAGTATCGACTCCATTGAACAAGGGATTGAAGCCCGTGTTCGCATCTGTATCAATCAGTTGATCTACACCCCTTACCATACGGCGAAATTGCTGCAAATCTTGAAAAAGCAATTTGGTACTTGCCAGATCACTGTAACCACGGAAGTGTATAACGGTGTTTGGGATGCCATTATCAATAACCATGCGGATATTGCGATTGGGGCGCCGGGTACACTCATGGATGGCGGCGGGATTGATTACACCGAAATTGGTGCCATACACTGGCAATTTGCAATAGCGTCTAGCCACCCTTTAGCCTTAATGCCTGAGCCAATTGCCGAAAGCCAGCTTCGCCTCTACCCAAATATTATGGTGGAAGATACGGCGCATACCATCAATAAACGCGTTGGGTGGCTACTGCACGGGCAAGAGGCGATTCAAGTGCCCGATTTCAACACAAAATGCCAGTGCCAAATCTTGGGTGAAGGGATCGGATTCCTACCCGACTATATGGTCAAAGAACATGTAAAAACTGGAGTCCTAGTCACGAAGCAAATACAAAACCCAAGGCAGGATTCTCACATGCTATTAGCCACTCAACACTCTGCGACAGGGCTAGTCACCCAATGGATCAGAAAAGAGTTTATGGCAAATGGGATCTTAACGGAACTTTACAGTGATTTGCTCAAGCCCATCGCCAATTAACGCGGTTCTAATTGATGAGCTAACTGCTCCGCCAATACTGAAACCATCTCCGATGATTCTTTGTGAAAATGCATCGCCAGTTCCATCTCTTGGGCAGGAGGAAACCCCTCTTCTGCTGTCAAGATTCGATGCTGGGGTAATTTCGCGCGTACGGGTAACAGGCTAACGCCTAATCCGTCGGTAATCGCACTTTGGATACCTGCCAGACTAGTGCAAGTATAAGTAATGTGCCAAGGGCGTTGTTCATTATCTAACAACCTAAACATATCATTCCGGTACAGCCCATTCTCTGGAAAAACAATCAGAGGAACAGAATCCGAGGGAAGAACATGTTGCTGGCGACTCGCTAGCCAGCAAAGAGGCTCTGACCAATGATAATCACTATGAAACTCCCCTTTTCGTTGTTTCACAATGATCAAATCCAACTCACCATGTTGATAGCGTTGCTGTAGTTGGCGACTCAACCCGCTAGTCACCTCTAATCGGACATTAGGATGCGCTTGCATAAATGCCGCCAATGTTGGTGTCACTAATCCCGACGTCAAATCTTCAGGAAACCCTAATCGCAGAGTTTGGATAATCGCATTGCCTGTTATTTTCATAAAAAACGTATCGTTAAGTGCCAGAATATTTTTCGCGTATCCAAGCAACACTTCCCCTGTTTCTGTCAGGGTTAACATCCGATGCCCCCTTACAAACAACGGCTGTCCAATAAGACTTTCTAATCGCTGAACTTGCTGACTTAACGTCGATTGCGTTGAATTTAATTGTTGTGAAGCCACCGTAAAATTTCCCGTTTCTGCGACGGTAACGAATGTTTTCAATAATACAAAATTAAGCAACGAATTCATTTTTTTAATACCTGAGATTTAATTATTTAATTTTTAAATATCACAGTTTTTGATTAGATTGAAGGGAACAACGCATTTGATGGACATTACTGAAATGACACCATGTCAACTCATCAGTAATCTTATTAGAATACTCGATAAATCAGGAGCACAAGCCATGCTCGATAAACAATTTTTACAACATGCAATCACCCTCGCCGCGGACAATGTTGCCGCAGGTGGACGCCCGTTTGGTGCAGTGGTCGTCAAAGATGGGAAAATTATTGCCACTGGCGTGAATCAAATGTTGGAGCGACACGACCCTACTGCACACGCTGAATTACTCGCATTACGCCAAGCAGGAGAGGTGCTAAATAGCGTCAGACTCGATGAGTGCACCGTCTATGCTAGCGGTCAGCCTTGCCCGATGTGCCTTGCTGCGAT
Source organism: Providencia sp. JGM181 (assembly GCF_018257375.1). Taxonomy (NCBI): domain Bacteria; kingdom Pseudomonadati; phylum Pseudomonadota; class Gammaproteobacteria; order Enterobacterales; family Morganellaceae; genus Providencia; species Providencia sp. JGM181. Next base: position 15,233 of record NZ_JAERJY010000039.1, read on the forward strand.
CCGGATGTCTGGCATTAAACGTGTCGTTTATGCCTATTCAAACCAAGATGCTGAACCTTTTGGATTATCGACAGAGGCAATAGCTGAAGCATTAAGAGTCTCTCCTGACCGACAAGATGGTTTGCAATTTACCCAATTAAAACCGAAGGATGAAACGCAATCCATGCTGTATCAAACTTGGTGGCAACAGCATCACGCGTAAACATGAAAAAACCACTTTCTGCCTCTTTTGGCTTGATTCTGACAATTGCCCTTGTCGGTATTAATTTACGCCCCTTTATGACAGGACCTGGGCCAGTCATCGAAAATATCATTCAAACCACCGGAATGAGCTACCAGAGCGTTTCACTGTTAACGCTGATCCCCATGTTACTCATGGGTTTTGGAGCTTTGGTCGTCCCCGCATTAAATCAAAAATTAGGTGATAAGTGGGGTATCAGCCTCGCGATGCTACTGCTGCTGATAGGCTCTTTCTGCCGATTATTTGTTTCTGATGCGAACGCACTGTTAATGACCGCATTTTTGTGTGGAATGGGAGCGGCTTATATTCAAGCGGTTTTCCCCGGCTTGATAAAATTTTCGTTTCCACAAAAAATGGCCGCCATGACGGGATTATATTCAGCTACCTTGATGATCGGTGGCGCGCTGGGAGCACAATTAACACCGCTAATTACCCACCGTTCAGGGAATTGGCAAAGTGGGCTTGCATGGCTGGCATTACCAGCGCTGATCGCCCTGATTGCCGTCATCATGAATATTCGCTCTTCGGACACGAAAAATACGCCAGCTCAGCTGAGTGTATTGACCTACCTTAAGCAGCCCAGAGCGTGGCTATTAATGGCGGGATTTGGTTTGGTGAATGCGGGCTATGCAACTGCCGTGACATGGCTGGCGCCTTTCTTTCAACAACAAGGATTTAGCGCCACAGAAAGCGGTTCTTTGGTGGCGATTTTAACTATTTTTCAAGCAGCTGCGGCACTGATGATCCCGGTATTAGCATCCCATAATGTTGACCGTCGCTTTTGGCTCACTGTCACGCTGGTGAGCCAAGCATTGGGATTTGCCGGGTTAATCCTGTTTCCTAATACACTACCGTTGCTGTGGGTAGGTCTGCTGGGCTGTGGACTGGGTGGCTGCTTCGCCTTAACCATTATTACCTCTTTAGATCATATCCCTCATCCTGCTAGCGCGGGGATCCTGACTGCCTTAATGCAAGCAGGCGGTTTTATCATCGCCGCTTTTGGACCTTTGGTTGCGGCAGCATTACAGCAATTTAGTCACAGTTTTACCCCTGTTTGGTTGCTGCATTGTGTCCTGGTTATGATGACATTACTGCTATTTTTGCGTTTAAATCCTAAAAGATATCACCAGATTTTTAGCGTGAAATAAGCTTAGTTACCAAGGAGATGGCCTCATAGCCATCTCTTTCACGCTACGCAGTGGTTTTTTCTTGCGCCAATGCAGATTTTGGTAACCCAAAAATTTTGTCAAATGCCCAGTTAAAGAAAAAAGTATAAATCGGGATAAAGATAATCAGGGCAAAATCTAAAATAAGTGCCTGCCAGAGCGATATTGATAACCACCATGCAATCAGTGGGATCAAAAATACCACCAACGTTAACTGGAATAACACCGCATGGGCAAAACGACGTCTAAACGTTCTAATTCTTGATTTCTGCTTTGATTCCCAATATTCAAATGCCACATTGAAAATAAAATTCCATGTCACCGCAATCGTGGTGATCACCAGTGCTAAAGGTCCTGTGGTTCCCGCGGAATTCCCCGAAAGAAAAGCCAGTGCTAACGATGAAATCATCCAGCCAATGACTTCGTAGCTCGTAATAAAAACCACTTTGCGTTTAATACCTTGCATATTTTATCTCATATTCTGTTTGCCGAAGGCTGGTAAATTAAATCAACATTAATGATAATAAAAGTCAGCTACTATCAACAAAACTGAAAGGTCTAAGATGCCATTTAATAGCGAAAACCTGATGATTTTCTTAACTGTGCTCGATAAAGGCTCTTTTTCCGCAGCGGCAAGAGCGCTTCATCGAGTCCCTTCCGCGGTTAGCATGGCGATTGCCAACCTTGAAGCAGAGCTTGGTTTTTCACTGTTTGAACGCCATACGCGAGAACCCAAACCCACAGAACAAGCGCTCTCCCTCGCCCCTTATGCCCGAAATATTGTGGATAATTTGCGCCAATTGAATGTTTTCTCACGAGAGCTCACTCAAGGTGTGGAAAGTACACTCACGATCGGAGTTGCTGAAGGGGTTAATCCCAATGTGTTAGTTGATGCATTGTACACGCTGAGTCAACGTTATCCGTTGATGCATGTGGAGCTGATCACCGCTCCTCAAGATGATATTTTGCCACTATTGCACAGTGAGCGCGTTCAATTGGCTATCGCTTTTGGTGGGTTATATGTCAATGCTCAGGAACAATTCGAATGTATTGGTTATGAATCATTAACAGCGACCATCAGCGCCGATTACCTCTCTAATAAACCGAATAATGCATTGTATATCGAAGATCTTGTTCAAACACGCCAGATTATTGTCGCGAGCCCTCACCACCCTATCAGTGATTTCCGCTCTATTGTTTCTAGCCATTATTGGCGTACGGATAGCTTCACGATGGCGTTAGAATTAGTTAAAAAAGGGATGGGTTGGGGAAATTTACCGGCTTCATTAATCAAAACTGATTTAGAGGCGGGTTTACTCAAGCGTTTAGAATTTAAAAACACCCCGAATGGGTTAGTGCTTCCTATCCATGTGGTCTGTTTAAAAGGTCAAGTACTCAAACGCGGCGCCCAAGAGTGTATAGAGCTTTTAAAAACAAATATGTACTAACAAATTTCAGTAATTTCAGGATCGGCTCAATCCCTCCTCCAAAAGTTAGGTAAATCCCCATTTACATCATAAAGGTAGCCCGTATCCGCGATACGGCTCTTTTGTTGGTAAACAGTGTTTGTTGATCAATTGTGAAAATCGCTTGATATTGCCAATGCTTTTAAAGATAATAATTATCAATATCATTCTTATTGACAACAAAATTTCTGTGGTGAAAAACATGACCAAGCCACTTTCTGACATTATTGAAGAAACCACAAAATCAACCTCATTGACTGATTTTGCTGCTAAAAATGGGCTTATTGAAAGCCAAAAATTATTAGGTACATCAGGAAAAATCGCCATTGAGCACCGAGGTGAAATTTATCAATTGCGTCAAACTCGCACAGGTAAATTAATTCTAACCAAATAGTTTTTAGTCTTCACAACGCAATTTGCTTTAAAAATACAGTTAGTTTTAAAAACACAATTAGCTTTAAAAACACAATCTATCTCGCAAGCCACCTAAGTCGTCATACTAGGCAGCCAGCTTAACTCTATACATCAGGACACGGTTTCTTATGGTGTTTATTACGGGCTTTGCTGCTGTAAATCAGGATAACCTCAAGGCGAACTTTCGAACCCTATCATCGCTTGTTGGGTTCAAATACCCCTTTTCCCCTATTCCGTTGAAAGCGTCTTTGTCTCAACACCCTATAAACACGCCATAACGCTCTGATGATAAATCTGTTTTTAACGGTGCATCGCACTCATCAAAGAGTTAACAATTTTTAGGGAGTATCACCTGTATGTCTCAAGTATTACGCTTATCTGTGCTGGCGAGTGCCTTGCTGCCTCTAATGGCAACCGCACAGACTGAAAAATCTCCAACTAACAATAACCATTTAACTAACACTCACCACGATGTGATGACGGTTTATGCCACGGGTAATGAGCGAGATAGCTTTAATACGCCGATGATGGTTACCGTCATTAAAAATGATTCACCAGAAACCAAAACAGCCAATAATGCTAACGATATTTTGCGGAAAGTACCGGGTATTGCACTGACAGGAACTAGCCGTACTAACGGTCAAGATATCAGCATGCGTGGGTTTGACCGTCGTGGAATTTTGACGCTCGTCGATGGCGTTCGCCAAGGTACGGATACTGGGCACATTAACGGAACATTTCTTGACCCTGCGCTTATCAAACAAGTGGAAATCATTCGCGGTCCGTCAGCACTTTTATACGGCAGCGGTGCTATGGGCGGCGTGATTGCTTGGGAAACCGTGAATGCGAAAGATTTACTGCGTGAAGGTCAAAACCAAGGTTTCCGCGTTTTCACTCAAGGCGCTACCGGGGATCACAGTTTTGGCTTTGGCGGCTCCGCTTTTGGTAAAACCGATGATTTTGATGGTCTATTCAGCTTTGTGACGAAAGAAAGCGGTGATGTTCGCCTTGGTGGCGGCGAGAAAATGGATAACAAAGAAACCATTGCCAATATGCTCGGTAAAGGCACATGGCAACTGGATGATGCGCAAACCCTGTCTGGACAAGTTCGTTATTACAATAATGATGCTTATGAGCCAAAAGACCCGCAACAGCTCGCCACCAGCAACGATAATAAAAAGGTTAACCGCACAACGCGTCAGCGTGATTTGCAAGCAACCTATCAATTAAATCCAGACGATAATTCATGGCTCAATTTAAAAGCGACTCCGTATTACTCTGATGTGAATATCACCTCCAAAGGGAAAGAGTCTAACTACGAAGGACGCAGCCAAAAAACGTATGGTATCAAACTGGATAACCGCTCCGATATCTATGAGTTACCACTCGCTGCACATAACTTTACCTACGGTACTGAAGCGTATCGTCAAAAACAGACTCCTTACGCTGGAACCACTCAGTTCCCTGATGCAGAAATCACCTTTGCGGCTGGCTTTATTCAGGATGAGATTACCTTAAAAGATTTGCCTGTTTCCTTCATTTTGGGAACTCGCTATGACAACTACAAGTCCACCGCCAAGGGCAATAAAGATGTCAAAGAAGATCAATGGTCATCGAAAGCGGCGGTGAGTATCACGCCAACCGAGTGGTCAATGCTGTTTGCGTCATACTCTGAAGCTTTCCGTGCTCCAACAATGATGGAAATGTACAACGATTCCCTTCACTTCAAAGGCGGTCCTATTTCCAACTATTGGCGCCCTAACCCAGACTTAAAGCCTGAATCCACACGGACTGCGGAATATGGTTTTGGTTTACGCTTTGATGACTTACTCATGGCTCGCGATAACCTGCGCTTCAAAGCCAGCTATTTCGATACAAAAGCTAAAGATTACATTAACACCTACGTCAATACAGACCGTGTTAACTGGAATAACAACTACACCACATCCATTAATACCAAGCGCGCTAAAATTTGGGGAACGGATGTGTCATTGGATTACACCACCGACTACTTTGCGTGGGGTCTCGCCTATAACCACACCGTCGGCGTCAATGAATATACAGGCAAAGCCATTGAATCCATTAAACCGGATTCACTCACCAGTAACCTCTCTATTCCAGTTGCAGACAGCGGTTTCTCTGTGGGCTGGTTAGGTGAGTTCACTACTCATACCGATTTCGATAAAACATCCAAATTGAAGCAACAACCGGGCTACGCCGTTCATGATTTCTATCTAAATTATCAAGGAGATGGAAGTCTTAAAGGGTTAGATACCAGTGTTGTTTTAGGAAATGCTTTTGACAAAGAGTATTACTCCTCTCAGGGGATTCCCCAAGATGGTCGTAATGCTAAGCTGCTCGTCAGCTTCCAATGGTAATTCACACTATATTGGTAATTCACACTACATAAAGGAGAAACCTGTGAATTCAGCACTTTTCGAACGTTATCAACAAGCCAAAGCAGATAATAAAGCTAAGTATGCGAGAGATCTCGCCGCTTACCTGAATGTTTCTGAAGGGGAATTACTGCATAGCCGCGTTGGGCGCGATAAGGCTAAACGCCTAAGCGTTGATGCACCAACGTTATTAACTGCTTTGGAAGCTGTCGGTCCAGTCAAAGCCATTACCCGTAATGAGTATGTGGTGCATGAGCAAGTCGGTCGCTATGAAAATGCCAAATTTAGCCCTCATGGCGGTTTAATTCTCAATCCACGCGCACTGGATTTGCGTATGTTTTTCTCTCATTGGGACAGCATTTTCGTACTCACTGAAGAGGCTAAACGAGGTGAACGTCATAGTATCCAATTCTTTGATAAACATGGCGATGCGCTGCACAAAGTGTATACCACCGATGAAACCGATATGGATGCATGGAATGCGCTTATCGAGAAATACACCACCACCGAAAACCCACTGTTAACCGTTGAAAAAGTACAACCGCACCACGCACAGCCAATCAGCGATGAGCTAAAACAACAGCTTGACCAAGAGTGGCGCAACATGACGGATGTTCACCAATTTTTCATTTTATTGAAGAAAAATAACTTAAGCCGTCAACAAGTGTTCCGCGCGGTCAGTGATGATTTAGCTTGGCAGGTGCCAAATGATTCATTCAATCAGCTGGTTAACACTGCTTTCGCTGATCAAAACGAGATTATGATTTTCGTGGGTAACCGTGGTTGTGTACAGATTTTCACAGGCAAAATCAAACGCTTGATGCCACACCAAGCAGAAGGTTCTGACATCAAGTGGCTGAATATTTTCAACCCTGATTTCACGCTGCATATGATTGAAAATGGTGTCGCAGAGTGTTGGGTCACTCGTAAACCAACAGAAGATGGTTTTGTGACAAGCCTGGAAGTATTTGATGACCAAGGCAACCAAATCGCACAAATGTACGGACAACGCACGGAAGGGACGCCAGAGCAAGAACACTGGCGCCAGCAAGTCATGTCCCTGCCAAGAATCTAACACAGGTATTTGACGATGAAACAATGGCTTCTAATGGTAATCACACTGGCAACCTCATTGGTTGCCCATGGCGCTGACCGTTTAGTGACACTCGGCGGTGATGTAACTGAAATTGTCTATGCGCTCGGTGCACAAGATAGTCTGGTTGGGCGTGACAGTAGCAGTTTACATCCCGAGCAAGCAACTAAGTTGCCCGATGTCGGCTATATGCGAACACTGAACCCAGAAGGCGTGCTCTCTTTGCGTCCAACGTTGGTGCTCGCCAGTGAGCTTTCCCAACCTTCAATTTCATTAACCCAAATTGAAAAAAGCGGCGTTAAAGTGATTAAAGTGACAGGAAAACCGAAATTAGAAGCCATTCCTGAGAAAATCACCACTATCGCACAGGCAGTGGGATTACCCGAAAAAGGGAAAATATTAGTCGAACAATTTAATGCTGAGCTACTCGCCATCCCCACCAGCCCTCTAAATAAAAAAGTGGTTTTCTTAATGAGCCATGGTGGAATACAACCGATGGCCGCTGGGCAAAAAACCGCAGCCGATAGCATGATCAAGGCCGTTGGTGCACAAAATGCAATGCATAGCTTCTCTAGCTATCGTCCGCTATCTCAAGAAGGTCTTATTTACAGCCAGCCAGACCTCGTCGTGATCTCTGAGCAAGGTGTGAAATCCTTAGGTGGCGTTGACAAAGTTTGGGAATTACCGGGGTTAGCACTCACTCCGGCAGGAAAAAATCGTGCTCTTTTAGTCGTGGATGATACTGGCATGCTGAGCTTCAGCTTAAGCACCCCCAAAGTTATGCAGCAGTTAAGAGAGGCGTTAGAAAAAAGCGAATGAGCCGTTTTAAGCACCCTTTATTTAAAATTTTGATGTTATTGGTGCTACTAGGGGCAGTCACTGTGACTGCCTCTACCGCTGGCGCAATTAACTTACCGTTAAAAGCGCTTTGGTTTGCACCATCCACCGATCCTGACTGGCAAATTTGGCTCACCATTCGTCTACCAAGAGTTTTACTCGCCATTTTAGTGGGACTGGCTTTAGCGGTTTCCGGTGGGATGATGCAAGGGTTATTTCGCAACCCTCTCGCTGACCCCAGTTTATTAGGGGTAAGCAGTGGTGCCGCATTGTGTGTGGCAGCATTCATCATTTTACCGTTCTCCTTACCCACATTAATGCTCAATTACGGTCATCTTGGCGCAGCATTCGTTGGCAGCTTAGCGGTTTCACTGATCATTTTTAGCCTCAATCGTATGTCTAATGGCAATTTGGCACGGCTGCTATTAGCAGGAATTGCCATCAATGCCCTATGTATGTCACTAATTGGGGTACTGAGCTATATGAGTAATGACCAACAGTTACGCACATTTAGCTTGTGGATGATGGGGTCATTAGGCAATGTGAATTGGACATCGCTAGCGATTGCCGCCAGTGTGATTATCCCCACTTGCTTACTCTGCTTTTGGCAAGGCAATACATTGAATATTCTGCAATTAGGGGATGAAGATGCACACTATTTAGGGATAAATGTTGAACGCAGTAAGTTTGTTTTATTATTCCTAAGCGCCCTATTAATTGGCTGCGCCGTTGCTATGAGTGGTGTGATTGGCTTTATCGGGCTCGTTGTTCCTCACTTAATACGTATGACATTGGGACCCGATCATCGTTGGCTTATTCCTGGTTCTGCCATTGTGGGTGCTTGCTTACTCTTAGTTGCCGATACCCTTGCTCGCACTTTAGCCGTTCCCGCAGAAATCCCCGTGGGCTTATTAACGGGTTTGATTGGCGGACCTTACTTTTTATGGCTAATACTGCGCCAACCTGCAGGAAGGATCTAACCGATGCCCAATTTACTCGATGCTAAAAACCTCAGTTATCGTATTAATAATCGAACATTAATCGATGATATCAGTTTGTCTATACAGCAAAATCAAATGGTGGTGATTATTGGCCCAAATGGTGCGGGAAAATCCAGTTTATTGAAATTGCTTACAGGCTACACCTCCCCCACTAAAGGTGAGTGCCAGCTCGAAGGCCGCCCATTACCTGAATGGGAACCTCAAAGCCTTGCTAAAAAACGCGCAGTGATGAAACAGCATAGCCATTTACAATTTGCGTTCAGTGTTGAGGATGTTGTGGCGATGGGAAGAACACCTTATGGTTCAGAACATAAGCAGCGAGCCATTGATATCGCTATGGAGCAAACCCATTGCACCCCGCTACGACATAACGATTATCGCCAATTATCCGGTGGTGAACAGCAGCGTGTTCAGCTTGCGCGAGTGTTAGCTCAGTTATGGCAACCGGAACCAACGCCAGCCTGTTTATTCCTTGATGAGCCCACTTCTGCCCTTGATTTATACCATCAACAGCACAGTTTGCGGCTATTGCATCAGCTTACCCGTGAAAGGCCGCTAGGCGTTTGTTGTGTGTTGCATGATTTGAACCTCACCGCACTCTATGCCGATAAAGTGTATCTTATTCATCAAGGGAAATTAGTTGTGGCTGGAACACCACAAGAAGTGTTAACTACCGAGAATTTAACCCAGTGGTATCAAGCGGATTTAGGGGTACAGCCGCATCCAGAAACGGCAACCCCTCATGTGTATCTGCGCCATTAATAAACAGCCGCGGCTTTCATCATGCTCTATCACATAATGAAGACCGCGACTTAACATCATAATAAATTGAAGTATTTATTTGGCTTCGGTGGTGGCGGTAACTGCTTAGCATCAATCATATCAAGAGCATTGCGTTCAAGCCCGTTACATAACGCATTCAGTGGCAAGCTGTTGTCCAGCACATCGAATGGGTCTTCCAATTGTTCCGCTAATGCATCCCACGCCAAGAACGTATAGGAAACAAATACTGAAACCAAAGGCGTCATGTAGTGTAAATCCCCCACCAACGCAAACGGCAATAATGTACAAAATAAATAGACCGTACGTTGCAATATCAATGTATAAGCAAAGGGGATCGGCGTATTCGAAATACGTTCACAGCCACCTAAAACTTCAGATAACCCGTTCACATCTTTATTGATAGACTGAAACAGAACATCACTGATCAGATTGTTATCCCGTAAAGCCCCCACACTCAAACCAATATGCATAAGAATTCGGCTGGTAGGAAAAGGACTTTTAATCACATCTAAAAAAACATCCCGCGGCAATAAGCGGTACAAATCTATATTTGGGTTAGTACGTCTAAGTTCGTGATTTAAGCTCCAACTAAACGCAATCAACAAATTAGCAAATGTGCGATGCGCTTCAGGATCATTCGGTAATAATCCTTTTATATTTCTTAAAATATTACGTTGATTGGTTAAGATTGCGCCCCAAAGCGTTCTGGCTTCAACTAAACGGCTGTAGCAGGCGTTATTACGGAACCCCAAAAAGATAGCTATTGCTATCCCTAATAAGCTAAATGGGGCTATTGTTAGATGTATTCCTAATTGCTCGTACCATTGATAGATTAAAATAGCGACAATGGACATCATAATATTAAGCGATAATCTAAAGGTGATTTTAGACAGCACGGAACCGTGCCAGTCGAACAACCTAAAGAACCAGTGTTGATGCGGGCGAATGACCATAAATTAATAATAATTGAAAGGATAGTTATGTGTGATGATTATCACATAAATTATTTCGGCAATCCATATCTTGATGAGCTCATCGATTTACTCATCTTAAGCTAAATAGTTTAGTAATAAACTACTTTATTTTTTATCTATTCTATCATCTATTTATTATTTTCCGTTTTTTTAAGATTTCAGGTATTGACTCAAATTTATTTATAATTAACTTTACC